>NZ_FNTD01000003.1 GCF_900104815.1 Streptomyces misionensis | reverse complement strand
CCCGGCCGCTCCCGCTCCGCGTGAGCGGATGCGGCTCGCTCCGCTCACCGCCAGGCGGCACGCGCTCCGCGCGCCCCGCCAACCGCAGGGAAGGCGGCCCGCGTTGCGGGCCGGGGCCGGCCTCCGGCCCGGCCCGTGGCCTCCGCTGCGCTCCAGCCACTCCAGCGCACCCGCCAACTCCCGTGCGGGCAAGGCGTGCCACGCTCCGCGCGGCCCACCCAGGGGCCTTCGGCCCGAAGCGGCAGCAAGGAGGGGAGGGGTGACGGGCCGTCGGGAGAGTGACGGGTGCGGGGTCGATCGCCCGCAGAAAGGGAGCGGGGGCTGAGGGGGCGTCAAGACGTTGGATTGGCTAACGATAAGGCAAGACTAGCAGCTTTCGGCCACGTTAGAGGGAATCTCGCGATTCTGTGTGCTTCATTTTTGGAGTCGAGATAAGCTATGGACTCAGATCACACCACCCGGACTCCTCCGGAGCGATATCGAGATCCGTCCCCCGGCCTTGCCGGTGCTCCAGTGGAGCCAAGCCACCAGCCGATCGCATCCGTCCAACCGTAGCCCTCAAGGCTCTTCTACGTGCAGGTTTCCCGTTTTCCGCCGCTCGAATCGACCGGGCGACACCCCAGGAGAAGGCAGGCGAATATGTCGAGCACAGACCGCGTTGACCAGCGCGAGGCAGTCCAGCGAGAAGCCATTGATGCGGTCGTGCGCGCCCTCGAATTGCCTGCAAGATCACTTGTGCCCGAACGAGGGCTTCGAACGCAGGTGATCATGGCGACCGGGTCCGGGAAGACCAGGGTGGCGGTCCGCAGCGCGGAGGAGCTCCACGCGGGCCGTGTGCTGGTGCTCGTGCCCTCGCTGGACCTGCTCGCCCAGACCGAGGCCGCGTGGCGTGAGGGAGGCCGCCGGGGGCCGATGATCGGGGTGTCCTCGCTGCGGGGTGAGGAGGTGTCTTTCCCCAACACCACGGACGTGGACGAGCTGGTGGAGTGGACGCGGGGCCTGGACAAGGTCACCGTGTTCGCCACGTACGCCAGCCTCGGTCTGGGCACGCTGGAGCGGGCGCACGCCGGGGGCCTCGCGGCTTGGGATCTGATCGTCGTGGACGAAGCCCACCGCGTTTCGGGCCGGATCGGGAAGCCGTGGGCGGTCGTCCACGACAACCAGAAGATCCCGTCCCTGCGCCGCCTCTACATGACGGCCACGCCCCGGCTGTGGCAGCTCGGAGACGAGGACGGGGCCGGCGCACCGGGCGAGCTGGTCGCGAGCATGGAAGACGACCCTGAGGGCCCCTTCGGCAGCCGCTGCTTCACCCTGACCCTCTCGGAGGCCATCGACCGGGGAATCTGTGCCCCCTACCAGGTCGTCTGCGTGGACGTCACCGACACCGCGCTCCAGGCCGCGCAGCTCCTGGGCGCCGAAAGCCGCTCGGCAGAGGTCCGCGGGGCCCGGCTCGCCGCGCTCCAGACCGCCCTGGTGAAGGCGTCGGCGGAGGAGGGCTTTAGGCGCACGCTCGTCTTCCACCACGTCGTCAAGGAGGCCGAAGCGTTCGCGGCCGGCCTCCCCGACGTCGCCGCGCAGCTGCACGCCGCCGACCCCGAGCTGTACCCCAAGACGATCTGGGCCAACTGGCTGTGCGGCGACCACAAGCCGCTCCACCGCCGCCGGCTGCTCGGGGAGTTCGCGGCCGGGATCGCTGCGGACGGCACCGTCGTGGAGAAGTGCTTCCTGTCCTCGGTGAAGGTGCTGGGCGAGGGCGTCGACACCAAGAACTGCGACTCCGTGTACTGGGCCGACGTGCGCGGCTCGATGCCGGACCTGGTCCAGGCCGTGGGCCGGGCGCTGCGGATGCAGCCCGGCGAGGGCAAGGTGGCCTCGCTCGTGGTGCCGGTGCTGCTCGGGCCGGGCGAGACGGCGGACAACATGCTGACCTCGCGGGCGTTCGGCGGGCTGGCGAAGCTGTTGGAGGCGTTGCGGGCGCACGACGCGCGGATCGTGGAAAGCCTTGCGGAGCAGCAGGCGCCGAGCCGCTACAAGCCCGTCAGCAAGGACGAGGGCGGGAAGAGCACGGGCGGGAGCGGCGAGGGCTCCGGAGGCGTGAGCGCCCCTGCCAAGGCCCTGCTGAAGTTCTCCACGCCCCGTGACCCGGCCGCGCTCGCCGCGTTCATCAACCTGCGCGTGCTCAACCCGGAGCACGAGCACTGGCGGCGCGGCGTGGAGGCCGCCGTCATCTACGCCCGCGAGCACGGCGACTTGAAGGTGCCGTTCACGTTCCGCGTGCCCGCCGTCGACGACCAGGAGGCGGAGGGCGAGGGGTGGCCGGCCTCGCTCGCCGGGTTCCCGCTGGGGCAGTGGACCGCCGACGCTCGCCGGTTCTACGCCCGCGGCGACATGGACGAGGACCGCGTCGCGCAACTGGAGAAGCTCGGCATGATCTGGTCGCACTACGACGTCGCGTGGGAGGAGGGCCTCGCGGCCGCGCGCGGGTGGGCGGCCGAACACGGCCACCTCCTGGCCCCGCTGGACGCCACGTTCCAGGGGCACCGGGTGGGCATCTTTCTGAAGAACGCGCGGGCCGCCGCCCGCAAGGCGCAGGAGATCGAGCAGCGGCGTGCCGAGGGGCTGCCGGTGGAGTCGTCGGCCGGGGCCCTGTCGGACGAACGGCGCGAGCAGCTGGAGGACATCGACCCCGCCTGGTGCCCGAGCTGGCCGGTGACGTGGCAGCGGTGCTTCCACCTCGTGCGGATGCACCTGGACGCCGGTGAGGCGCTGCCCACCGAGACGGGCGACGTCGTGCGCCAGGGCGAGGACCTCGGCCGGTGGGTGCAGTCGGTCCGGCTCGGCTGGGACCAGCTCACCACCGTCCAGCAGTGGCTGTGCGAGCAGGTCCTCGGCATCACACCCGCGAGCGAGGACGAGAAGCCGAAGCCGCGCCGTACGCAGGCCGACAAGTGGGCCATGCACTACGAGGCCGCCCGCCAGTTCTACGAGCGCGAGGGACACCTCCAGGTCCCCAGGAAGCACGTCGAGCGGATCGTCGGCGGCGAGGACCAGGAGGAGCGGGAGCACAAGCTGGGCGCCTGGATCGGGAACCAGCGCTCCCGGGCGGCGACACTGACGCCGGAGCGGATGGAGCTGCTGTCCGCGATCGGAATGCGGTGGTCCTGATCGTGGGCGTCGTCGTCACCGCGGCCGCCGCGCTCGCGGCCGGCTATCTGCTCGGGCGACTGCGCCCGTGGCAGCGGCTGGGCGACTGGACGGCCGATCAAGTCCGCTTCACCGGGGCGTAGGTCCGGGGCGGCGCCGCAATTAGCAAAGTTGCAAGACGAGCGTCACATCCGGCCGTCTACGCCCGATAACTGTAGGGGAGGCGCCGACAGCGACTCCCCTACTGGCATTCGACTCGCTAGAGCACTTGTGAAAGGCAAGGCCCGGACCAAAAACGTCCGGGCCTTCCTCGTGCTCCCGGAACTTTCCTTCCCGGCCGCTGCTGTCCAGGTCCCAGCTTCCGGCCCTAAGCGGTGAAGGAACCGTGGCCGCCAGGACGAGACGCAAGCACCTGCGCCCTGTCACTGTCCCGCTCGCTCAGCCGAACTCACGCCGGAGGCAGTACCGATGACCAACCGCCAGTCACCCAGGGCAACACCTGCGCCGATCACCGCTACGCTGAACACGCCACCCTGGGCCAGGGCCGAGACCCCACAGGGACGCTCTCACGCAGAGAGACGCAACAGGACCGCCGACCGCGAGGCGCGCACCACCCCCACGCGGACGACACCACCACAGGTGTCCGCTGTCCTCGATCCCTCTGCTCAAGGGAGCAGCATCATGACCCGGGACAACGTTCCCGCGCCCGTCCAACCGCCCGCCCCTGCGCCCGTCCCGCAACAGCCCGCCGTGAGTGCCGGCCTGACCGCCGCGATAGGCCAGGGCGCCGCGCAGGGCGCCGCGAAGGCAGCCGCCCGGTCCATCACCGCCCGGCTGGTGGACAAGTTCCTCACCGACCCGCCCGACTGGCTCAGGGCCCTATGGCACGCGCTGCCGAAGCCCTGGGAGTAGCCGCCACGGCCGGGCAGGACGTCCTGCCCGGCCGTGGTTTCGCCCGGACGTCGGCCGCGGAAGCGGGAGCCAGGTGCCGCCGGCTTTCTGCTCGGGCCGTCGTGGTCGTGCTCCAAGTGCTCGCCATGGGCCCGGCGTGGGACTCAGCGTGTGGCGGCCTCTCCTACCTGTTCGTGGAGCCAGGCAACGCTGCGAGGGGTCTCGCGTCGTCTACGGCGGCGTGTCTCGAGGCGGGTGGGGAGGTGGCTGGGTGGTGTGCTGGCGTGTCTGGCGACGTTCGTGAGCAGGTTGCGGATCTTGTCAGCGAAGTCGGAGCCCGGCATGGGGAGTTCGATATCAGGCTCACGGAGGTATCCGGTGGCGACGGCTACCGGCACGTATTTCATGAGTTCTCGGACTATGGCGGAGCGAGGGCCTCGGTCGGTTTGTCTGGCTAGGTGCCGCAGGACGCGCAGGATCGTGCTGGTCGGTGCTGTGTCAATGCGGTCGCGGTCGACGGTGCTGTCGTCGTGGGGGAGAGGGTGAATGTCATCGGTCTGGCGGTGCCACCACCGGGCCGCGTCGTCCTCCCCCAGAGCGAGGTGGTGGAGGTAGAGGCAGTACGCGGCGGCGGCCTGGCCGGCGCCTGCGGCGTACTGCCACCAGAAGCGGGCGCCGTCGTCGGTGTCGGTCAGTTGCAGGACGCAGGCCAGGATCATCGCGCTTCGGGGTTCGGGCAGTTGCTCGGTGAGGAACGCGGCCACCGCCGTCGGTGGCGTATGGGTGACCAGGGCTTCGCACAGCGCGCGCAGGTCCTGTGCCGCAGCAGTGTTGGCCGCCTCGCCCACCTTTACCGGACGAACGGGAGCGCGTGGGCAGCGGCGGGCGTGGGTCGGCGGGACGACGTCGGGCGGCACGGTGCGGTCGCGGACCAGCAGCGCCCTGGACAGGATCTCTTCGAGCGGTGTCACGTGACGGGTCCTTCGGTCTCTGGTGGCAGGGTGATGGCACTGTGCAAAAAGCGGTGGGCGTGGCGCTCGTCGGACCGTACGACGGCCAGGGGGACACCGAGGAGGTGGGAGGTCCTCTCCTCGGAGGCGCCGCACAGATAGCGCAGGACCATGACGTCGAGTTGGGCGGGGGGCAGCTTACTGATCGCCTTGTACAGCTCGAGGCTCTCCGTCAGCTGCGTGATGCGGCCGGTCTCGGAGCGGTGGGTGTACATGGCGACGGTGTCGAAGGCCGCGTTCTCCAGCTCGGGGAGGTTGTCGCGGTAGGTGGCCTTGGCGAGGACGGTGGCGCGAAGGATGTTCCAGGCGTACCGGCGGATGTCCGGGCTGGCCAGAGCATCTTCCCAGGACAGCCAGAGGATGGCGAAGGTGTCCTCGATGGCGTCGTCGCACGGGCCGGCGGCCAGGAACGCCGCGGCGTAGCAGCGGTAGTCGTCTTCCATCATGAACCGCAGGCCGCTGTGCTCCAGGGGCTGGTCACCGGGGGGGACTGCACCGGTGTTCTCGCTGGAGCGATCGATCCACTCCTTGGACTTGCCGATGTCGAGGGCGCCCTGCCGCCACAGGCGGTAGAGAGGCCAGTTGGGGATGCCCAGCTCGATCGACAGGCGATGGACGACCTCCCACCGCGGATAGTGACCCACTCCGCGCAGCAGCTCGGAGAGCTTGGACTTGGCCAGGAGGACGTGCTCGCTCAGATCGCTCAGAGTGCGACCGCTGGTGATGTAGCTACAGCGCGTGGGCTCCAGCCAGGCCCTGTGGGAACTGCCCACCCGGTCCGCGATCGGGCCGAGTTTGCGTCCGGGGCGCACCGGTGCCAGCCCGGGGGGCGGCGGCGCCGGCGACTCGAAGGGCGTCGTCACGGGGCGCCGTCCTCCTTGTCCGGTACCGCTGCCGCGGGGTGCGTCGAGGCGGTGGCGTTCCGCGAGCGGACCGTGCGCAGCACCTGCTGCACGGTCAGTCCAAGAGCGGGGGCCAGCGGAGCGATGACGGCCTCGTGGCCCGTCACAGCCATCGCCGCGCCCCAGCCGAAGACGACGATCGTGATCAGCACTACGGCGATCACTATCTTCCTGGCATCCATCGCACTCCTTTGTCTTCCGGAAGTCACGTCGAACGGACGCCTCAACAAGCGGGTGCCGGACCGCTGTTGAGGGGAGCTCAGCATGTACCGCCGCCTGCGCGCTACGCCACGTGATCAAGGAATCACGGAACATTAGGTTTCACGGAGTGCTAGGTGGAAGTTTGAGAATGACCGTTCCGGCCCATGCAACGAGCGCGGGACGAGGCCTCGCGGGTGAAGTTCCCGGTTTTCCTTGCAATTGGAGCGGCGACCCCGTCGAATGGAGACAGGACACCTTGGTGTCGCCCTTCCTTCCGGAAGGAGGCCGCCCCCTGTGCCGAGATCAAGAAGGGGTGTGGCCCCGTCCGTTCCCGCCTGGTCTGAGGTAGAGACCAGGCGGGAACGGAGTGTCCGAACGGACGCATCGACCGTAGCGCAGACCTCTGACAACGCCGCAGCAGCGGGCACAAACGAACGCGGGACCTAGGAGCGGTAGACCCTGTCCCGGACGTGCGGGCGGGCGGGCCGCGTTGAGCGGCCCCGATCAGCTCCCCGGCTCCGCTGGATCCCGCCGCGTCAGCTCCGGAAGCGCGAGAACCACCCGCCGCCCGGCCTCTGCTCGGGCACGGCCTGGCCCTGCTCCGGCTCTGCACCGTCAGCGACGGGGCAGGCACCCTCGTCTCCAGGCTCGTGGATGGTCAGTTAGGTAGACCAGCGTCGTCGGCCTGGCGCATGAGGTCTGCGCACGTCGGGGATGGCGTGGGTGATCGTTCGGCGAGCACGGTGAGGGTGTGGCGCAGTTCGCGGCTCAGCTGAAAGAGCGTGCGGCTGAAGGAGCCGCCTTTATACGCGTAGAGACGGAAGAGGCTGACGGCTTGTTGGTCCCGGTCGTCGGTGAAGTGCTCCGGGAGGCCGGCGAGTAACTCGAAGTCGCGCTTGCCGGTTACCGCCGCGGCGACGGCGCTGAGAGGCACCGCGTCGATTCCTGCTTCGGGTGAGGCGGCGTCGCTCAGGGCAGCGTGCGCGGCCAGGGCCGCGAAGGTCTCAAGTAGCCGCTCGCCGACCCCTAGCTCGATACCCCACGTCCGCAGATTGTCGTGTCGGCTGGCTTGTCGCCCCGGCTCCTGGTCGATCAGGGGCAGCACGACACGACCGAGATGGGCGCAACGCCGCCACACCGCGTCACGGGACGAAGACATGGTCGGATCCTTTCCCGGGGGACCTGCAGGAGGGCCCGCAGCCGGACCGAGCTCCGCAGGCCCTCCAACTTCCCACTATGCGCAGGAGACGTACAAGACGGGGCTGTCCGCCTCGCCGCTTCCAACTTGTCCGCCGGAGCTCACGAGGGTGCCGATCGTCATCGTGCGCCAGCCCACGCTCGGGTCACCCGGGTGGTTCACGCAGGTTGCCGCTGCCGTCGAGGACCGCAGCGGTGGCGCGCACTGGGACTGGCGGGACGTCGCCGCCGTCATCCACATGCCCGAGAAGTTGTTGTAGAACTCCAGGTCCGACTCGCTGTTGCAGGTCACGGGGGCGCCGACGCACGTCTTGATGCCGCCGGTGCCGGTCATCCGGGAGCCGCTGTGGTTGGGCTTCAGTGCGTTGAACGTGCAGGACACGTCCATCAGGGACGACGTGTCCTGCACGGTCACCGTGACCTCGGGCGGGGCCGAGTTGGGCGGCGGATCGGCCAGCGCTGTCTGCGTGCCAGCGGCGGCCAGCGTCAGTCCGGCGGCGAACACGCCCGCGATGGTTCTTAATCGCATGAAAGATCCTCTCCTTGAGATACGAGACCGTAAGAGCGGAACCTATGGGACAGGAGGTCTGTATCGGCCATGTCCCGCACAGCCGGATCTGTGACGCTTCCTTGACCGCCGGAGCCATAGCTCCATGAAGCAGCTGATCCGTGCGCGGACTCCTTCGCCCTGGACGAGGTCGGGTGCGTGCTGCTGTCCGCGCTGCGGGACTGGGCACGGGACTCCCCCACCACGGCGGTGTTGGGCATCGCCCGCAGCATCATCCGGTTCACGGTGAACGTCATCCCGGACCCCGACCACCCGGACACCGCCGACACCCTGGAGGCGATGCGGGACGAGCACCTGGTGCTGGCGCACGCGTTCCACTCCGCACCCGGCGCCCACCGGTAGCCGCACCACCGTGGGAGTGGATGCCATCGGTACGGCCGACGGCGCGTGGTGTGCATCGGGTGGACCCGGTGCGGTGGAGCGGGCCCGTGTGGACAGTGTGTTTCCCCTTGACTGACAGCGGCCAGCACGAATTCCCCACGTACGGCCAGTTAGCGTGTCACTCTCCGTGTCGTTGACGCTGTCCGGGCAGGGGCAGGGGCAGTGCGTCGCCACTCGCATGGCAGTGCCTGTCGGTGCAGCTGGACCATCTGACAGGCTTCGATCATGAACATGCACAGTGTGTTGCTCTATGGGTGCGCGGTGGTCGTCATCGTGTCGGGCATCCCACTCCTGGCGACGCTCGCCACGAAGGACTGCGAGGCGATGCCTCCTCCCCTGGCCTTGCTGCGGGTGTGGCGGCAGCCTGTCCCGAGAGCCGCCGCGGGGCTGGTGGCCACCATGGTGGTGCTCGGCGTGGCCCAGACGACCGCCCCCGCCATGATCGATGCGCTCGAGCGACACCCTCATGGTGCGTGGTGGCGAGCCGTGACCGCCTTGATGGTGCAGTCATCGGGCTGGTTCCAACTCCTGTTCAACCTGGCCGCGCTCGCGGTTGTCGCTCCGCTCGCCGAGCGGCAGTTCGGCCCCTGGCGGACGTTGCTGGTCTTTACGGCAAGCGGCGTGACGGCGCAGGCGGTGAGCATGGCCGGCTGGAGCCTCCAAGGAGGCGGGGACTCCGTGGCGATCTGCGGCCTCGTGGGCGCACTCGCCACTTGGTACGCGGCGCGCGGCAGCGTCGTCGCCCTGCGGCGGGTGGCTCTCCTCATCCCCGCCGCGGGTCTTGTCCTTTGTCTCCTCACCAATAACCACGGCGTGGGCCTTCTTGTCGGCAGCGCGCTGGGAGTCGGACTGGCAACTCCTGCCCGCCCGCCTCTGGCGTCCTGACTCAGCGTGACGGCTGGCGGCCAGATAGTCCCCCAGGAACTGGCCGCCTGTGGGGAATTACAACTGGCCACTGACACTTGACCACGCGGGCCTTTCAACAGCCACTCAGCGGAATTGCCCAACAGGGTCACGGGCCGAGGTCAAGGGGAAATGCATCGGGTGGATGCACAGCATCGTCGCGGCGATGCCGAGCACTCCCGCACGATGTCGTCCACTCTCCGGCCGGTGGACTCCACCCAGTAAGTGGATGCCCAGCACGGTGTCGCCGCTCCCGGCCGGTGGGCTCCACTCGGTGGAGCCCACCGAGTGGAGCGGATGCGCGGCATCGCCGGTGCGATGCACAGCATCGGGTGCGCGACACCGGATGCACTCAGTGGCCGGCCTCCCGGCCGCGGTGCGATCCGGGCTCCTGCGGGCGGTACGCCTGCTGGCCGTACGGGCGCACCGGGCCAGTGTCGTCGGCCTGGACGGTGTTGCGTTTCGCGCGGACGCGGGAGTCGTCACCCGCCTTGGCGAACGCATCTTGGAGGCGGCGCAGTCGGTCGGCGGTGAGATCGAGGGCTTCCACGTCCGTGCGGGACTTCCGCAAGGCCCGCAGCGCGGTCATGTCGATCGCCTCCCCGCGCCCGGTTTCCGGCTCCTGGTCGTCGTGCTCGACTTCGGCGACCGGGGGCGCGAGCAGTTGCTCGGGCATCGCCGCCTGCTGATGGGCGACGACGTCGCCGGCCCGGCCCCGCACGGCGGTGGAGGCGGTGGTGCGCAGCTTGTCGCGCACCACCGCGCCGGCGAGGACGGCGCGCTCGTACGGGAGCGGGATGCGGGGGATCTCCCACTCCCCCGCGTCCTGGCCCTGGGGCCGGGGCGCGGCCGACTCGCCGGGATCGGCCGGGGGTTGCCGCGCCGGGTCGGGCGCCAGGGTGGGTGGGCGGCGGGCGGGGAGGTCGGACAGGGACCACCGGGCGGTGTAGAGGCGGTAGCCGGCCTCCAGGCCTCGCACGGTCTTCGGCTCGCTGATGTCCAGGCAGTGGGTGGAGATGGCGGCGGCCACGATCTCCTCGTCCAGGCCGGGGTCGCGGCGGCGGCCGCGCAGGACCAGGGCGAGATGGCGGCGGGCTTCAGCAAGTAGGTGCCGGCGGTGGAAGTGGCCGCCGTCGTTCATCACGAACACGGTCGCGGTGACGTCGACGGCTGCCAGCGCTATGTCGACCACGGCGGCGACCCGGGCCCGGATCCCCGCAGCTGCGGCGCGGGCGTGCTCGAGGAGGGAGTTGATGACGTCGGCGGCAGCCCCGGAGGTGAGGATCGCGCTCACCTTCCACCACGCGCGCAGCTGCGCGAGCGGCCGGGTCTTCTGCTTGGGCGAGCGGGTCTTGCGGGCAGCGATCTGGTTCATCTTGGCGCGGGCCCGCTCGGAGACCACGGGCAGGAACCGCAGCTCGCCGTCGTCGTCGACGGCGGTGACGTACTCGTGCTCCAGCTCGGTCAGGCAGGCGGCGATCTGGTCACTGCGCCGGGCGGTCCAGCGGATCAGCTCGTGGGGCACCCCGGCGATCTCCATCACCGGTCGGCGCCCCGGGGTGACGGTGCGCGGCTCGGTCGCCAGCCCCAGCTCCTCGCAGACCTCAGCGGCCACGATCTCGTTGTAGAGCGCGGAGGCCGCCACGGTGTTCTCGTGCAGGGCCGTGGTGTGGATCGAACCCCACTTCCCGTCCAGACGCTGCCCCTTCACGGACAGAAGCAGATGGTCATGCAGCAACGGCCGCCCGGAGCGCGCCTCGTAGTGGCGGAAGCGGGCGGCGACCAGACCGCCGGGCGGCCGCACCCGGTAGATGCCGTCCTTGCCGTACCGGATCACCGCGACCTCGTCCTCGATCCACTCCAGTACCCGCTCGATCGCGTACTCGTGCGCGGCCTCGATCACCAGACGGGTTTCCTCATCCCCCAGCGCCCACAGGAGGTAGATCGTCGGCTGCGGCCGGAACACGAAGTCGACCCCGGTGACTGTCACCCGGCGTCCGAGGGCGCCGGCCTTGAACGCCTTCTTCGCCGACTCGCCCGCGGCGAGCCGCTCGGCCTCGATCCGGTCCGCGTACGGGTGGCGGCCGCGCTCGCCGAACAGGTTCCGCAGCTGCGCCTCGGTGGCTTCCTCACCCGGCGCGAGTCCGAGCGCGGCAAGTCCCCGGCCCATCCAGCGGCCGGCCGGGACACCGGCTTGCTCCTGGGCGGCGCGCAGCGGCGTGCGGGCCGGGCGGCGGCCGTCGCCGACCACGGTCTCGCGCAGGTAGTAGCGGTACATCTGACCGGCCCGCATGACCCTGATATCCACTGTCATGCGGACCACAGCACACTGCTCTGACCTGCAAGAAAAGGCCGATCAGCACCACGTCCCGCCAGGCGGGAGCAGTGGCCGAACTTTCCTCTCAGGCGCCCGCCAGGCGGGAAGCGGCCCCAGGCCGAAAGCGAATGTCATCGCTCTCCGGCAACCCGCACATCCCGACCCGGCCGACACCAACAAGCGCCACTGAGCATCACCACGCGCCAAGGAACGAGCACCGCCAAAGGACGATCGCCTACCCAGCCCCCGGCACCCGCCGGGGGCTTCGTCGTGCTGCCCGGAGGACACCGTGCCCACGTACGAGACACTCCCCCGCTTCACCACCGACCTCCAGCACCTCACCCCCGCTCAACGCCGGCGCTTCCACCGCGTCGTACGCGAAGCCTTCGTCCCCGACCTGCGCACCGGGCTGTTCCGCCCCGGCCTGCGCATCAAGCGCGTCCGCTGCGCCCCGGGCGTCTACGAGCTCACCTGGGCGCCGGACGGCCGCGCGACGTGGTCCTACGGCCGGGAGCGGATCGCCGGGGCCCGGCACGTCGTGTGGCACCGGATCGGGACCCACAGCATCCTGGACCGTCCCCTGGCCGAAGGCCATCTTGCGGGCCAGGGACGCCGGTTGGCTGGCTGATCATTCCGATGACCAGGAGGGGACACAGCGTGGCAGCGAGCGAGACCGTGACCGAGTCGATCACCTGAAGTCACCCCAGCATCACTCGGCGGGGCTGGGGACTTCGTCAGCACGTGCGCCGGAGCCGAGGGTTCGCCGCGGGGCCGGAGGCGCCGCCGCGTGAGCGCCGAGGACGCCACGGGTCCGCAGCTCCTCCACGTCGGGCAGACGGACTCCGGGGAGGGCGTCGAGCAGGTCGGCCTGGGCGGCGCGAATGCTGTGCGGGGCCTGAGGGCCGGCGCCAAGAGTGCGGCGGGCAGTCACGCGGTCATCGTACGGTGACTGGGACGACATCAGGCCCCTCTTCGTTCTGATTTCGGTGCATGGCCCGTGATCGGGTTGCGGCCGTCAGCCGGTCTCGTCGCCGTAGGTGTAGGGGTATGCGGCGGTGTAGTCCTCCACGGGTTTGGCCATGTCCGCGGCGTACTCGGCTCGTGCCTGCCGGTCCGCTTCGCTGATGTCCGGATGCACGGGCGGTGTCTGGGGGGCGGGCCAGAGCTGGACCAGGTGCCTTTCCCCGTGATCGCCGGTGCCCAGCTCGGGGTCGTCGGCGTGGCAGTAGAGGCGCATGCGGACCCAGCCGCTGCTGCCGGCGGCTGCCGGTGCCTCGAGGGGCGGTTGGTCTTCGGGCCAGGCGTCCCAGAAGTCGCCCTGCCCGATGGTGGCGAGGCAGAGCGTGGGGGTGTCGGCGAGCAGGCTCATCTCCTCCGCCGGTTCCCAGCCGTCCCCGGGTTCGGTATCGGGTGGGCTGTCGTGCGTCTGGACGGTCATCTGCAGGGGGCCGGTGTCGGTGGTGGGCAGGACGACGGCGGTGGCGTCCGTGACCGGGCCGCAGCGCCAGCCGAACGGCATCTCGGAGGGAAAGTCGTAGTCGTCGTCGAAGCCGATGAGGTAGCCGTGTTCGCCGAGGTCGACAGTGAAGGCCGCTTCGCGGATCAGCATGAGGATCCTCCTTCCACGGAGAGGGTGCCCCCCTCCCGGGGATTTCGGGAGCGGGGCACCTGGGCCGGCGTGAGTCTAGGCGCGGTTAGGCGATCACGTAGAAGGGGTCGCCGTCCATGACGTGCATCTGGCCGCGCCAGGCGGTGATGCGTCCGCCCTGGGACTTGTTCTCCTGGACCTTCACCCAGGTGATCTCCCGCTGCTTGGCGGGAAGATGGGTACCGCCTTCACGGGAGGAGGCGAAGGGGTACTCGTCGCAGGAGGTGCGGCCGGCGCGCTTCATGTCCGCAGGTGCGCTGCTCGGGCACACCGCCTTCCGGTTCGCGTCCTCCTGCTTCTTGTTGATCATCCAGTGCAGCGGCTTGCCGCCGTTGGGGTCGCCGTAGTGGCCGCCGCTGGCGCGGAGTTTGCGGATGCCCTCGTCGATGCGGGCCAGGCCCACCATGCTCACGCCCGTGGGGACGTCCGGGACGGCGCAGCCGGCGCGGCTGGCCTTGCTGCTGCCGTAGTAGTTGTCGCAGCGGTAGACGGCCGAGTTGTAGGTGACGCTGCCCGGGCTGTAGCCGGGCTTGGTGAAGGTGTAGGCGTACGTGGTTTTCGCCTTGGGGTTGATCTTCTTCGGCGCGATGCTGGTCGTGTAGCCGACGGTGCCGTCGGCCGCGCTGCTGCTGAGGATGTGGCCCTGCGGGAAGTGGATCGTGGCCTTGGTGCCGCCTGCGGAAGCGGCGGTGATGTTGACGGCGACACCGCTGCCCGCGCGGGTGGTGCGCGCCTTGGAGACGTGGAACTTCTCCGACCAGTTCGCGGAGTTCACCTTCAGGGTCATCTGGTGCTTGACGTCGAAGTCGACGGTGCCCTCGAGTTCCGGCTTACCGTTGATGATCTTGATGACGTCGACGTGGATCGACACCCACTCGCACTCGCTGTACCGGTTCACCGTGATCTTGTTGATGGTGCAGGTGGCGTTCGATGCGGGGCCGGCGGCGAAGCCGTTCGCCTGGGCCCGGGGCGCCGCGCCGATGGTGACGCGCAGCTGGCCGGCATCGGACTGGTCGGCCACAGCTGACGGTGCGGCAGCTGTTCCCAGCAGCCCCATCGCCACAGCCCCCGTTGTGAGTAAGGCGCGCAATTTCAAGTTGTACCCCCTGTGTTGACCACGACCGACAGGGGTCGGCCCGGCAGTCAACTCCGGCGCGCCCCCATCGCGTTGGCGGTATACAAGCACGCCCGATGCCCTGATTGCATCCCGTTTTGGATATTTTCAGGCATACGAGGAGGCAAGGCGGCACGGGACGGCCAGCGAGCAGCGCACGGCCTGCGCGCCGGTGGGCACCGCAGTGCGGTGCCCGGCCCACACTGGCGTACTGCCTACGCAGGGCCGGTGCCCAGTTGCCGGTGCTGCTGCTCGTGTTCCTGGCGGGCGGTGCGCGGGCAGGGCCGCCGCCGGGCGGGCCCGGAATGACCGGCCGCGTTGGCGCGGCGTGGAGCGCCGACCTCGCAGTGAAGTCAGCTGGGCCGGAATCTCCGGGGTGTGCGTCCACCGCCCGGTCGGTCGTGCCCCGCTCCGGCCGCTGCGGAGCCGCGGTCGGCCGGCTCGGTGCTACCGGGCCAGGGTCACGGTGATCGGGGTGTTGGGGCACTGGCTGAGCTGGCCGGCCAGGGCGTCGTGCTCGGCGGCGTCGATGGTCAGGCCCCAGCGGGTCTTGTCCGCCACCCAGTCCGATACGTACGTGCACCGGTAGCCGGCAGCCGGGGGCAGCCACGTGGTGGGGTCCTGGTCCGCCTTCGACCGGTTGGAGGCGGCCGACACCGCGATCAACGCGCGCTCGTCCCCGAGGTCGTTGGCGTAGGCCTCGCGCACGGATGCGGTCCAGGCGTAGGCGCCGGAGTCCCATGCCTCGGCGAGCGGGACCAGGTGGTCGATGTCCAGGCCCCGGGGACCGGCGATGTAGCGGTCGTCGTAGGGCGAGTACCACTCCCCCTGCGTCAGCGTGCACCGCTCCCCCTGCACCGGAGCCACGACCGCCTCGGCCTTGAGGACCTCCGCGCGGGTGTTGCAGCCGTCGTGGTCGGCGTCGACCCAGTGCCTGAACTTGCTGCGCTCGTAGCCGGAGCGGTCCTCCTGCCGCACCAGCAGCGCGGCGAGGGCGTCACGGACCGGCACGGTCACCGTCTGCCCGGGTGTACGGGAGTGCGGTGCCGCGGTGGCCGTATGGGCGGCGGCCGGGACGAGGAACACGGTGAAAGCGGCAGCGGCCGCGGCGGTCCGGGCGAAGCGCACGAGGAGGTCCTCTCGAAGATCACGGAAGGGCTGTGATCTTCGTAGTGGCTCCGGCCGGCGGCTCGCCCGGGAAAGACCGGGGCTCCACCCGATCGGGCGGCAAGCCCGACAACCGACGCGGCTCCTTGGCCCCGTAGGATCCGCGCGCGGCACACACTTTCGAAGAACTCGTCAAGATGCAGCGGGCGGCGGACGCGGCGCGGGCGCAGGTCGAGCAGCTGCGGGACACGTTCGGGCCACCCAGCACGCAGCCCTGGAGCGAGCAACAGACCGAGGCGTACGAAACCGCGTGGCGCACCTGGCGCGACCTCGCCCGCGATGCCCAGGCCGCGGTCACCGAGCCATCTCGGGGCCTCCCCCTACGGCACGTTCCGCCTCGACATGAACAAGCGCCTCGACCTGTCGGGCGTGACCATTCCCGGTCGGCGTGCCGCCGTGAGCGAGCCGAGGCAAACCCCGCCACCCGCTGAGGAGAAGGATCACTCACCTAATGAGTAGACACTGTCTACAAATAGGTGGTAGACAGTGTCTATGACTGATGAGAGTTCCCTTCGGGAGCGGTTGATCGATGTCGGGGTCGACCTTGTGCTGACCGAGGGCTCCGCGTCCGTGGGCCTGCGGGAAGTAGCCCGTCGAGCGGGGGTGTCGCACGGGGCGCCGCGTCGGTACTTCCCAACGCACCATGCGCTGCTCTCGGCTATCGGCCGTCGCGGCTTCGAGGACCTCGCAGCCACGTTCGAGGCCGCGGTCGCCGGCACGACCACACCGCGCGGCCAGTTGGAGGCCCTCGCGCGGGCGTACGTCGGGTACGCGCTGGAACGCCGCGGGATGTTCGAGCTCATGTGGCGGCACGACCTGCTCGACGGCGCGGCGCAGGCATCGGACCAACCGAGGCTGCGCGAGTCGACCCTCCCGCTGTTCGGGCACTTCACCGGACTCGTCGCCCGATGCCAATCGGAGAGAGATGCCGCGCGACGCGCTGACGGGCCGAACGAGGCCGGACCGCCGCCTGCGGTGACTGCCGCCGCCCTGTGGTCGAACCTGCACGGCATGGCCCAGCTGTGGGCCTGGGGCAGCCTGCAACTCGCCCTCGGTGCCCCACCGCTGGACGGCGCCCCCGACGACAACCAACGTGACCGGCTCATCGCGACAGTTCTGGACGCCCACCTCGGCCCGGTGACCTCATGACCGCACCCGTACAGCGGCAGATTGCACTTCTGGTCAGCGTGGCCGGCGCGGTGATCGTCGCGCTGGACGGAACCATCCTGCTCATGGCGCAGCCCGGCATGCAGCGTGATCTCGGCGCAAGCGTGGCGCAGATCCAGTGGACGAGCACCGGCTATCTGGTCGCCGTGGCCGCGCTACTCGTGATCGCCGGGCGCCTCGGGGACCGGTACGGGCACCCGCGCCTGTTGTTCGTCGGCGTCCTCGGTTTCGGGGCTGCCTCGGCCGGGATCGCGCTCGCGCCGACCGTCGGCTGGGTGATCGTTCTGCGCGCGGTGCAGGGCGGGTTCGCCGCGTTCCTGCAACCTGCGACGCTCGCGCTGCTACGGCTGGCGTATCCCGCGGACCGGCTCGGCACGCCGATCGCCATTCGCACCAGTGCGATCGCGGTGGCGGCAGGGTCCGGTCCGCTCCTGGGCGGTGTTCTCGTGGCTCATCTGGGGTGGCGCGCCGTCTTCTGGGTCAACGTGCCCCTCGCATTCGTCCTCGCCGTCCTCGCCCTCGCCGTACGGACGCCAGCACCCGAGCGTGCCAACTCTCCACGGCTCAACCTCACCAGCGCGGGCCTGCTAGCGGTCGCGCTCGCAACCCTGGTCCACGCCTTGTCCGATGTACCCACGCGGGGCTGGACCGCCACGCCGATGCTGCTCGAATTCCTCGCCGTCATCGGCGTGGCAACGTTGCTCACTTGGCACGAACGCCGCACCACACACCCGATCGTGCCACCAGCCGTAGCGCGGTCCGTACCGGTGACGGCGTCGATGACGCTCCTGCTGGTCACCACCGCCGGCGTGTTCGGCGCGCTGTTCAGGGCCACGTTCTACCTCCAGGACGTACTTCGACTCGACCCACTCGCCAGCGGTCTGCGCGTGCTCCCGCTGACCGTGCTCATGGTCCTCGGCTCACCCGCCGCGGTCGCCGCACTGCGCCGGTACGGTGCGCGCCGCACCGCGATCGCCGGTACGCTCTTCGTCGCGGTCGGCATCGCGGGGCTGTCCCGGCTCGATCCCGCCAGCACATGGATGGCTACGGCTGCAGTCTTTGCCGCCATCGGTGCCGGGTTCGCCACCGTGATGGTCACCGCCACCGGGACCGTCGTCGGTGACGCGCCGCCCGGGTACGCCGGAGTCGTCGGCGGGCTCAAGCAGACCGCCATGAACATCGGGCCGACCTTCGGCATCGCCGTCGCGGCCAGCGCAACCAGCTCGGCTGTTTCAACCACGAGTTCCACTCTGCTGATCCTGGCCGCACTTGCCGCTCTCGGCCTGCTGCCCGCGTCGCGGCTGCCCCGGCGCCCGGCCCACCAGGAAGGAGACGACACGACCGCCTCACGCCCGGCGCAAGCACCAACACCACAAGCGACGCCCGGTCGCCACACGCAAAGTTGAGCAACCCCCGAACACACCCAGGCTGATCCGGTCATGCACCAGACCGATCTTCAGAGTCGGCAAACGATGGCGCCCGCGACAACGTCCGCATCGACACCGCGAGCGGTGCGAAGGCGTCCAGGCGGAAGCTCGACCTCGCGCTTCAGTTGTTGCGCAATGGCGACACGTTGAAGGCACCCGGCTCGGCCGGCTCTCCCGCAAGAAGACCGCGCTCACGAAGTCCTAATCGCTACTTTGCGGCTTGTGTCTGAGCTAGGGCTCCGGGGCCGACGCGAGCTGATGTCTCATGAGACACGTCAAAGTCTGGAGAAGGACGGGTTCCGGGCGCTGTTCTCCATCGATGCGGGCCGGGTCGTGCTGCGCTCCAGGCGCGGCACCGAGATGGCGGCTTCGTTCCCGGAGATCGTGGCCGGATCAGCACAGCTCCCGGACGCGACGGCCCTGGACGGCGAGTTGGTCGTCTGGGACGCCGCAGGTCGCCTCGCCTTCGAGCGGCTGCAGAACCGGCTGGCCCGACGCGGTGCCGGGGCGGAGCGGGCGGCGGGTGAGTGGCCGGCCCACTTCGTGGCGTTCGATCTGCTGAGGTTGTCCGGGACGGAAACGATCAGGTGGCCGTACTGGCGGCGCAGAGCCGCGCTGGAGTCGTTGTTTGCCGCCCGTCGGCTCGTTGCGCCGTGGGCGCTGTGCCCGTCGACCACCGACCCGGACACCGTGCGCGAGTGGCTGACGTGGTCATCGGTCGAGATGGAGGGTGTGGTCTTCAAGCGGGTCACCGGTGCCTACCAGCCGTCGGTGCGGGGCTGGAAGAAGTACAAGGTCCGTGAGACGAGCGAGGCGATCGTCGGCGCGGTCACCGGCACCTTGAACTCCCCTCGGACCGTGTTGCTCGGCAGGTACGACGACGAAGGCCGTCTTCAGTACGTCGGCCGCACGACCACCCTCGCCCAGACGGCCAGCGTTGCGGTCGGCGGTCTGCTTGCGCCAGGGCGGGGTGGGCATCCGTGGACGGGCTGGACGTTCACCGCCGGATGGGGCAGCGGGGAGACGCTGGACGTTACGCTGGTGGAGCCCGGGCTGGTGGTGGAGGTCGGCGTCGACGTCGTCACCCCGCCCGCTGGCACCGCGCCCGGCCCGACCACTCCCCCGTCGACGTCCCCCGTCTGACAGAGCCGCCGCACTGAGACCGGCGCGGTGGCCCGGTCGGCGCCCAACAGGGTGAGCGCGCCGGGCGTCAGGCACATCAGCCGTCCCGCAGGCCCGGTAGATGTGCACCCCTCACGCAAGGTCGATTCCCAGCGTGTTCTCTGGTCTGCAGATCGGGCACGGCTCAGCTCCGATCACCGTGTCGGTGAGCACCATGCGGGCTTGCTGCGCGCTGATCGCGGAGGGGGCCCGGCGCCCCTGCCGGATCGTGCAGGCACCGACGTGCACGACGACCGGCAGGGGATCGTCCGGGCCGAACTTCGACTCCATCAGGTATTCGGCCGGCGTCGTGCGCCGCGGGGGTTCAGGGCGTTGTGGTGTGCGGGCTTGGGCCCGGGTGGGGGCCGAGGTGGCCCGGGCGAGGGCCTTGCGTACCTCGTCGCGCTGGAGCCGCAGGTAGATGCCTATGGTCTCGGTCTCGGCGACCTGTCGCTCCAGGTGCTCGAGGATCGCCCGCAGGCGGGGCGGGTCAGGCGGCAGGTCGGACATGACGGGCACCGTGCAGTGCCGCCCAGGCCTGCGAGGGCCGGCCACGCCAGTACGGGTGGAACAACGCCTGCGCCGACAGCCGGATCAGGCGCCGGCGCAGCTCGGAGTGCGGGGAGACCGCGAGCTGGCGGTAGGTGGAGTGCCACTCCTCGTGGGCCCGGGCGAGGTCATCAGGAATCGGCCGCATGACCTAATTCAATCACTTGTTCGAATCCTTGTTCCAGTCGACCCGCCACCGCCCAGCGGACATCCATTCGGCCAGCCTCGCAGCTGCCACCGACAACCACCCCGGCCTCCGAGGCTGTCGGCTACCGGCGGCGCCTGATGCTGAACCGGCTGCGCGGCTTCACCGCCGCCGCTTCGGCGGCCGCGCGGTCGGCTTCCTCCGCCTGGCGGCGCGCGACGCGCTCAGCCTCCGCGCGGTCGGCGGCCTCCTTCGCGCACGGCCCGCACAGGCCGTCTCGCTCACCGTGCCACGAGGACTGCCTGATCTGCTGCCAGCGTTCGTCGGTGAACTTCGCCCCGCACTGGGTGCACACCGGCCGCTGCGCCTCCCGGTGCGCGGCCTCGCGCTCCGCCTGGCGCCGACGGGCCTCCCGGAGCTCCACCCGGTACAGCCGCTCGCCGTCGGGGTTGTCGAGGGCCTCGGGCAGGGTCTGCCACTCATCGCGCCCGAGCCTGCGCCACACCCTGCCCGCAGCACCGGCCGGATGGGCGGTGATCCGCTCCAGCTCGGTGACGACCACAGGCACCGCCTGGTGGTAGTCGACGGCCGTGAACCCAGCCCACGGGTACGGAGTGCCGGCGAAGTAGGCGCGGGCGGCCTGCTCCAGGCGCCGCATCCGGCTGGCGCGCTGCGCCTCCGTCTTGCCCGTGAACACGAACGCCACCGGCACGTAGCCCTCGCGGCCCGTCGCCGGGTAGATCCGTGACCACAGGCGGAATTCGTGCACCGCCGCACCCTGCCGCCGGGCCGCCTTCTCCTTGTTCGCGTCGGCCTTCGGCGCCAGGAGCTCGAACCAGTCGTGGTAGCGGCGCAGCTTGTCCACCAGGTCGTCGACGGGCTCGTTGACGCGGTCGACCTCCAGGAGCATCGCGGGAACCCCGGCGTCCGGCGCGCGCATCGTCAGGTCGGCGTGCTGGGTGTAGCCGTACGGGAGCCGGTGGGCGATCTCGGTCTGCCAGGACAGCGGGGTGCCGTACCCAGCCCCGGTGAGCACCGCGGCGGTGGAGGTGACGGCGGCGGCGTGTTCGTCGTACCCGACGTCCTTCACCGGCCGGCCCTCCGCATCGACCCGGGGCTTGCGCAGCGCGGAGATCCTCACCGACTTCGGCAGCAGCGTCTTGGCTTCCTTGTGGCCCTTCTCCGTGAGCACCCACAGCTTGTGTCCCGACTCCAGTCGCGTCTCCTCCCGCACCAGGCCCGTCTTCTCCAACACCTTCAGGGTGTCCCTGGTGCACCGGTCGTGCCGGTCCGCAGGGCGCAGCATCCGCCAGAGCTGATCGGCGGTAGCCCGCTGGAAGATGCCCAGAGCGCTCAGCACTTCCTTCCTTCGTACTCCGGTCGGCTCCCAGACCTGTGTCGGCCTAGGAGGGTTGTCGAACGCGTCGCGGGACCTTGACTTCCTGGGCTGAGCTGCGGAGACGCGCCGGGCGGGCGAAGTGGCCGCGGAGGGGGCGATGGAGGGGCCCGTGGAGGGGGACTGCGGGACCTGGTCCAGGTCGCCGGCAGGTGCCGGGCCGGGCACGGTGGGGCGGGCTTGGGCGGGGCGGGGTGCGTGGTCGGTGGGCACGGTGTCCTCGGTTTCCCCCGGCCTGCGGGCCGGGTCGGCAGTCGTCCGGCCCGTACACGGATGTGCGCGCGGGCCGGGGCCACCGTGAGGAGCCACCCCTTGTCCGCGGTCTGACGGTCAGCGACAACAGGTGTCCGATTCCTTCTTGACCACCCCCATGTCGTGTGGGTTTGTCCGTGGCCGACGCCACATCTCCTAGCTCGGAGGTCAGCGGGCGGGCCGGAGCTCGGCTGCCGCACCGGTGCGCCCGGTGCACCGCACCGAGCGCACCGGATGCCCGGATGTTCCGCACTCCCCCACCGGGCGGTGCGCACCGAGTGGACCGGCCGATCCGCACCACCGCGGTGGAGTCCATCGCGTCCACTTATCCCCGGCGGCGGCCCCGCGCGGCGCGCCACGGGTTCGGCCGGCCACCGCGGTACTGCCGTGAGCGGGAGCGGCGCCGGGCGGGTGGCGGCTTCGGCGACGGGTACAGCGCCATGCGCAGCCGGGCGGCGGCGGCGAGCTGCTCCAGGCGCTCGCGCTGCTCCGGCGAAAGGTGCGGCAGGGTCGGGGCAACCATGGGGGCCTCCGTGCTTGAGGGTCGGTTCCCGGCACCCTCCCCGCTCCCGGGTGGCTTCGGGGGTGGGCGGCCGGTCGCGTCCCGGCGCCTGGCGTGGTGACTTCGTCGTCTGTCCCGCCGTGCGGGCCGCACAGCGCTTCACGGCCGCAGACCCTGACCTTGGCCGGGGTCGGGCTGCTGGCGCTGTTGCTCGTGCTCCTGGTGGTGCTGGTCGACCGGACTGGCCGGACCGGCGGCCAGCGTCTTCCGGTCCTCCATGGCGCGGCGTCGGGTGTCGGCGGCGCGGGTGTAGGCGGCGAGCCGGTCCAGGTTCTTTGGTGTGCGCAGCCACGTCGCCGGGTCGGTGGTGCGGCCCTCCAGGTACTCCTCGGGCATCGCGGCCTGCTGGTGGGCCTGTTCGGCGGCGGCCCGCTGCGCCGGGGTCAGGGCGGCGGCCCGGCCCGGGTGGTCGACGGCGTGGGGAGCGGACGCCGTCTCGCCCTCGAGGTCGCGGTGATCGGCGGGTGCGGAGGAGGCTGAGGTTGTCGCCTCGGTGGTGGTGGCGGTGGCGGCTCGGATGCGGGCGTCGCGGATCGCGTTCTGCACGGCAAGGCTGGCGACCCGGGCGCGCTCGTAGCGGCTGGACTCCCGCGGCGGTGTGCCTTCGGCGGGGGCGATCCACCACCGGTGTGGCACCGGGAAGTCGGCGGTGTAGGTCATGCGGTCCGCCGCTGGCGCTTCCCGGCCGGGCTTCGTGACCGGGTGACGGCGGGAGTACCGGAGCAGGGCCCGGTCGGTGATGTAGTCGTCCAGACCGCGGGTGAACTCGCGGCCGCGCAGCGTCTCCAGCAGGTGCCGGCGCGCTTCGGCCAGGATGTGACGCCGGGAGAACTTCTCGCGCACGGTGAAGACGACCGCGGCGACGTCGACGGCGGCGAGCGCCACGTCCACGGTGGGATCCACCCGGGCCCGGATCAACGCCCCGGCAACCCGGCACTTCTCCAGGAGGCTGTCGATGAGGTCATGGCCGAAGCGGAGGATCGCGGAGGCGCGCCACCACGCGAGCAGCTGCGCGAGCGGCTTCGGCTTCTTCTTCGCGGGCCGGGTCTCCTGCGCCGCCCACCAGCCCAGTTGGTGGCGTGCGCGCTCTGAGGGCAGGTGCCCGTGGTCCTTCACGTACTGGTCGGTGAGCGCCTCCAGGGCGTCCTCGATGCGCTGGCGGCGGGACGCCTGCCAGTTGATGAGGTCCTCGGGAACACCGGCGATCTCCATGACCGGACGCAGGCCCGGCGTGACCTCGCGCGGCACCGTCGCCAGTCCCAGGGTCTCGCACACCTCGGTCGTCATGGTGAGGGTGTAGAGCGTCCCGGCGGCCACCGCGTTCTGGTAGAGGCGGTAGGTGTCCAGAGCGCCCCACACCGGATCGCCGTCGGCGCCCGGGCGCTGGACGCGGTTGAGGATCAGGCAGTGCTCGTGCAGCAGCGGCAGTCCGTCGCGGTTGTCGAAGTGCCGGAAGGCGGCAACCACAAGCGCGGGCGTCTTCGCACGGCCGCGGCCTGACGCCCACCGGGTCTCGGCAACCTCATCCTCCAGCCAGCGCAGCACCCTGGCGACGGCCCGCTCGTGGGCCCGCTCGATGACCCGGCGCACGGTGGCGTCGCCCAGCGCCCACAGCACGACCAGCGACGCCTGCGGCCGGAAGGTGAGGTCCATGCCCAGCAGCGGAGTCTGCTTGCGGGCCTCGATCTCCTCGATCGGCTGCCCCAGCACGGTCCGCCGGTCGGCCGTGGCCGCGTCGACGCCGTCGTCCAGGAGGCCGCGCTCGATGCGGTCGGCGTCCGGGTGCCGGCCCTCGCCGAACAGCAGCTCCAGCTGCCGCTCGGACACCTGGCCGCCCTCGGTGAGCCCCAGCGCACGCAGACCACGCCCCAGCCACCGTCCCGGCGGGAGTCCGGCCAGTTCCTGGGCGTCCTCCAACGACTGGCCGACTGGACGGTGGCCGTCGCCAACCGCGACTCCGCGTGTGTAGTACCGCCCCGCGTTAGGGCTCTGGATCTTCGCCATACTCAGCATCGCCACAGCACACACCGGCTCTGAACTGCAAAAAAGCGCGATCCCGTGAGGCGGGAGGGTTCACCGGAACTTCACGGCCGATCCCGCACGGCGGGCGCTTCCGCGGACACCGTGCCCGCCCGGCGGTCACCACCAGGGCCATGCAAATGCTGCGCTGCGGCCCCCAGTCACACCCGCCTCACACGCCCCGAAAACCGCCAGTAAGCGCCTCCGCCGTCAAAGAGCGCACATCTGCGTACCGCTCCCCCACCCAGCGGCCAAAGACGCCGCCCCCTGCACCACGTCATCGACTCTCCGCCCCCGGCAACGCCGGGGGCTTCTTGCTGCCCGGAGGACCGACGTGCCGACCTACGAGACCCTGCCCCGCTTCAACAACGATCTGGACCGCCTCACCTCGGAACAGCGCCGCCGCTTCCGCCAGACCGTGACGGCCTTCGTCGAGGACCTGCGCACCGGTCGCTTCCGCGCCGGCCTCCGCGTCAAGCGTGTCCAGCGCGCACCGGGCGTCTACGAGCTCACCTGGTCCATGGGCACCGGCCCCGCGGGCCGGGCCACATGGGAGTACGGACCCGAGCACCGTCCCGGCACCCCGCACGTTATCTGGCGCCGCATCGGCACCCACGACATCCTCACCGGCCCGTAGTACCTCACCGGGTCGCGTCCGCGTCGAAGGGGCGGGGCGTCCGCGACCTTGTGTCGATGGGGTGGGCCGCGAACGTCATCATGTGATCAGCGCGCACCACCTGGCGCGGT
Source organism: Streptomyces misionensis (assembly GCF_900104815.1). NCBI lineage: Bacteria > Bacillati > Actinomycetota > Actinomycetes > Kitasatosporales > Streptomycetaceae > Streptomyces > Streptomyces misionensis. The sequence continues at coordinate 178,553 of NZ_FNTD01000003.1, read as the reverse complement.
CACATCTCATTGGACGGGACATGAAGCTGACTGGTGAGCCCGGCGGGGTCGAGGTGCTGGCGGAGGAGGCCGTCGTCGCGGCGTGCATGTTGGCCGACGCCGCCGACCCGGCGCGGTGGAGCGCGGGCGCGGTGGAGGACGTGGCCGCTGCCCTTGAGGTCCTGGCCGGCGCGCTTGCCCAGCTCGATCCGGAGTGTGCGGAGATCCTCTCCGTCGTGCCGGTCTCGGCGGCCGCCGTTGTCGAGCGCGCCGAACAGGCCGGTGCCGGGGCGGGCGAGTTCGTCGGCGGCGGAGGTACGGCGGGGACGAGTACGGCGCTGCGCCAGGCGCTCGTCGCTCACGGCTTGACCCGGCACCGTGTCCACCAGCTCGGGGCCGCGCTGGTCACGGTCACGCTGGACGCATCCGAGGCGGCAGGCCCTGGCCGTGCTCCTCAGCCGACGTGACGCCCTCCCCCGACAGGCGCAGCAGGGGGTCGAGGGCGGTTGGGAGGCCGGGCCAGCGGAAACCGCGGCGGCCGCGCTCGCCGACGCTCTCCGCACCCACGGCACCGGCGCGTACGCACGGGTCCTGACCTCCGGGCAGGTGAGCGCCGGCCTCACCCCGCAGACCGCTCAGGCGGCGGTCGCGGCCCTCACCGCATGGCCCGGCGCTGCGTCACGCGGCAAGCGACGCGGGCTCGGTCCGGGGTTCAAGGGTGTCGCCTCACACTGACTGACCGAGCTGCTGCCGCCAAAAATCCTCTCGGCCTGCACCAGCCGTTATCAGATCGAGGATGTGCTCAACGACCTTGCAGACCTGCGAGGCGACTTGCCAGCGGACCCTAACCAGATCGATCCCATCGTGAGCCGCCTGGAAACAGCATTGTCCCAGATGTCCTAGAACTCTCGACTGACAGCGAGGGCGGTAGCCGGGTCTCCGTACGACAACCGCGTACACGGCGGCGGCCCCACCGTCTGCGGTGGGACTGGGTCGAGGCCGTGGGTCGACGCTTCAGTCATCATCCTGCACCGCTACCTCGAGGACACGCCGCTGGCTGGCTGAAGAACCAGCGAGCAGCCGCCCGCAAGGCGCAGGACATCGAGCAGCGGCGTGCCGAGGGCCTGCCAGTTCGGTCGTCGACCGGGGCGCTGTCGGACGAGCGGCACGAGTCGGACGCCGCCCTGACGGCGCGCACGGCGGCGTCCGACTCACAACCAGCTCGGCGACGCGCGCGAGCGTGGCGGCGGCCCGCGTCGTTCATCCCGCCCCGTCGCGCGGCATGTACGGCCATGGACCCGGTCGAGCGTCCTGGCCTGGGTGGCAGATCGGACACGGATCGGCCCCGGTCACCGTGTCCGTGAGCACCGTACGGGCCCGCTCCGCCGGTCGCCGCGGCGGTCCGCCTGCCTTGTCGGATCGTGCAGGTGCCAGATGCACGTGACCGGCAGCTAGTCCTTCGGATGCCGGGCGCGGCCCTTTCGTCGGTCGCTTGACCGTCCGCCAGCGCGAGGCGTTGTCGTCAGGGATGTCTGGAGAAGCGAAGTGGATGGCACACCAAGAGGTCTGGCCCGCGGCGAGGCCCCGCCCGTGCCTTGGCGGCGAGGGCGGGGCCCGGCCACGTCAGACGGTCTCCGCTGTCTTCCTGGACCGCTGTTCGGCCAAGAGGTCAGTCAGCAGGTCAAGCTGGTCTTGAGGCATCTCGCGGACCAAGAGTTGGGCCGCGAACACGGCGTCGTGGTAGGGGAACGTCGCCGGTTGCCGTCCTGCTGACTCAGCAGCCTGGGCGGGAACAGTGGACGTCTGCTTCGGTGGCGCCGCTTCCAGCTTCGTATCGGACTGTGCAGAGACCGGGGCGGACCCGGTCCGTTCGTCCGGTGCTGGCGGACTGTCCGCGGCGGGCTGTGACGCAGAGGCCGGGGTATTGGGCGTGTATACCGCGGTATACATCTCTGAGGATTCAATCGGCTCCCGCGCAGGTGAACCCGGTTCGGGCTTGCTGGGGCGGGGCTGTTCTTGGTCTGCCTTCCACGCGGCGTATTGCTCGTCCCGTGGCATAGCGGCGTAGCGTCGCATCTCCCGGAACGCGGTCAGCTCTCCTTGAAGGACAAGCTGCACCATCTCGTCGGACAGGCGCAGCAGTCCGATCCGCTGGTTGAACCACGCCTTCGACTTGCCCATCGCGCGGGCGGCGGCCGCCTGGTTGCCGTCGTGGAGCTCGAGCATGGCGCGTAGGCCGTCGGCTTCTTCGATGGGGTTGAAGTTGGCGCGCTGCACGTTCTCCGACAGGACCGCGGCGAGGAAGCGGACGCGAGTCTCGGTGAGGTCATGCCGCAGCATCAGGTCGAGGTTGCCGAGGCCGACTTGACGGGCGGCGCGCCAGCGCCGTTCGCCGGCGGCCATGACGTACCGGCAGGTGTCGGGCAGCTGGTCTGCGTGCTCCGGGTACAGCTTGAGGTAAGCCGTCTTGTTCACGGCAACGCAGGGCTGGAGCTGCCCGTTACGCATGTCCTCACCGAGTTCGACAAGTTCGGCTTCGTCGAACGCTCGGCGCGGGTTGAGAGGCGTGGGGGCAACGAGGTCGGGGTGTACGTGGATGAGCTCGGGGCGGCTGGCCCCGGGGACAGCCTCTACCTTGCTTGCGGCGAGAGAGGCGAGGGATACGCGCTTGCCTGCCATCAGCGGCGCCCTCCGTAGCCGCGCTCAAGGGCGAGACGGAAGTAGTCCTCGCGTGCGCGGAGGGTGGTTCCGTTGTCGGCGTATTGGGTGACGACCTTGCCTTCGGATGCCGCACGGGTGTGGATCTTGTAGCGGCGGATGACGGTCTTCGCGCGGGGCCATCCCATCGCGTCGATGTAGGCGATCGTGTCCTCGAGGTCGGCTTTGCCGTCGCGCGGGTCCCAGGCGTTGATGACGACGGTGTAGGGCAGACCGCGGGGGACGATGACACGTTCGATGGTGCGAGCGGTCGGGTCGAAGGCGAGCGGTTCGGGCGGCATCGGGACGAGAACGTCGTCGGCGACGTCGAGAGCTGCGGCGAGGATGTGCTCGTTCTCCAGGCTGCCGGGGGTGTCGATAAAGATGTGCTGCCGGTCGTCGCTCTGGCCGAGGACGTCGTGGGTGACGGCGGCGAGGTTAACGGCCGTGGTGGTCTTCCCGACGCCGCCCTTCTGGTTGGCAATGACGTGGATCTGCGCGCCGAGGTTTTTCAGGCCGGCGAGGCTGTCGGGGTCTTCGTGGGCAGCGGCGAAGTCGAAGGGAAGGTTGTCGCCGACGCGGTCGGCCCACCAAATTGTGGACCCTTGCGGGTCGGTGGACACGACGAGGACAGATGAGGGCATGGTGCTCCGTTTCCGTGTGCTTCCCAGAGCGGGCTCTGGTACTCGGACGGGCTATAGCTTCTCAGATCGTGTGGGCGACAGGTGGGATTGGGGTGGTTTCGGGCGTGGGCGCAGCTGTGTATACCGCGGTATACGCCGGAGCTGAACAACGAGTTGCGCCCCGAGTTGAGCGCTGCTCTCTTGCGGCGCGCCTCGTCAGAGTGCCCTTGAACGCAGAAAGGCCCGTTCTCTCCGCGTTGGTTCGTGGAGAGAACGGGCCTTGTGTCAGGGCGCCCAAGTTGCAGGCGCGCCTTCGTCGGGATTAGGGACGCTGGCGCCAGCCGCCGGTGCGGCAGGGTGTCGCATGGTGGTGATCGGGATGGCCCCGGGTTCGGTGGGTGGCGCTCCCACGACGCGCCAGGTGCCCTCCCACTCGCAGCTGCAGGGGTGGTCGGGGGTGCTTATGGCCAGGTTTTGGAGTTGACCGTTGACCACTTCCTCAGCTGGTTGCTCAGCCGCTTGGAGGGAATGGGGGTCAAGCGAGCGACGTCCGTGGCGGCACGTGAAGAACCGGGCCAGAGGTCGGGCCCGGCTGGCGTTGCTGTTCCACGGAGCCGTCAGGTTCGCGTGAAGGAAGTACGAGTTGAGCGCGACGTCGTACTCAAACCACGGCGAGAGCAGAAACGGCAGGCCGTCCGGCAGACCTACCTCATCCAGCCATGACACCAGGTCGCCGGCCCGTACGTCCGGGAGAAAACGCGTGGCCGTCGGTGCGGGCAAGTCGCGGCTCACGAAGTGCACCGTCCAGCCGGGTCTGCTCAACACCCGCGGACCCTAACCGTCATCGCCCCAGCCACGCTCTGGAACCTTGGTGTCACCTGCGGTGCGGTGGTGGTGTTGTCGGATTCCCTTCGCCGGACCCTTGCGCCAGCCGTGCGGTGACTACTGTCTCGATCGGCTGGTGAGTGGTGCGGGTGGCCAGGTAGAGCGCCGAGGCGACCACCAAGGCCCCCATCACCGCGAGCATGACGCGGTAGTCCACCAGCGCGATCAAAGCCGCTCCGCCGGCGATGGCCGCAGTCTGCGGTACTCCTATCAGCACGTTCAACGCGGCATCGGTGCGGCCCATCAGAGAGGCGGGCGTGCGCCGCTGGAAAAGGGTCATGGCTCCCGCAATGATCAGAGGCAGGCTGGCACCGATGAGCACGGCGCCCGGCGCGACCGCCAGAAGAGACGGGGCTGCGCTCAGGAGGAAGCCTGCGGCAGCGCAGGCCAGGCCTAGCACCACGGTCCGCCCTTCCCCTGCACGTCGCATGAACACCGCGGCGGCCGCCCCAGCCACGATCGCACCTGCACCCTGCAATGAGCCGAGGATGCCGAGGAAGGTCGGCGGACGGTGCAGTCCTGCGTCGACGACGGCAAAGAGGACTGACTCGCAGAATCCGAAGGCAACAACAGCGAGCACCACGGCGACGGTGAACTGGCGCAAGGCGGGTGTCCGCACGATGTAACGGAAGCCGGCCGCGATGTGGGCGCCAGTTTCTTCTTGCTGCGCCGGCTGCGGGCGATCCTCCCGCTGCCGGATCAGTGCAATGAGCAGGGCTGCGAGAGCGAAGGTCGCCGCATCGCCTACCACTAGCAGACCCAGGCCGAATGCGGACAGCACCCCTGCACCCAGGAGAGGTGCGATCAGGCGCAGGCCCTGCAGCAGGGTCTGCAGGAGGCCGTTGGCATCGCCCAAGTGCTCCGGTGGAATCAGCGTCTGTGTGAACGCGGTCATGGCCGAACTGGTGACGCCGCTGGCCAGCCCGTACAGAGTCATGACGAGGTAGCAGATCCAGACGTCATGCCGGTTGTGCACCAACAGCAGCGGCAAGACCAGCACCACGGACACCAGGTTCAGGACGATCAGCAGCGGCCGACGGCGTAATCGGTCCACCAGGGCGCCGCCCAGGGGAGCGCCCAGGGTGCCGAGGATGAAGGCGAAGAAGGTCAGGCCCGCGGCGGAACTGCTGCCGGTGAGTTCCTTGACCCGGATACCGAGGGCAATCCACAAGGCGTTGCTCCCGGCCATGTCGATCAACCTGGCAAGGACGAGCAGGCGGACGTCACGGCGAGCAAGCAGGGCACGCACGGTCAGTCCTCCAGCGGGCGCAGAGCATCGGCGGGGAAGGTGAACTGGATCAGCTCCATCGGGATGGCGCCCTCGGGGCGCAGCGACGGATCTTCGAGCCGTTCGCGGTAGCGGAAGAGAATGGCGGTCAGCTCCGTCCTGAAGGACTCTGCTTCCTCCGGAGTGAGGTAGAAGATCGACTCGGCAGAGCTGGTGATCTTGTTCCAGTGCTCGGGGAAAGCGGATCGCATGGCACCGACCTTGCGGATCCGTTCCACCCATGAGTCCCACAGCACAGTGCTGAGCACAGCAGCGGCGATCGTGGTTTCGGGGTCGCCCGCGGGATCGGAATCCTCGAAAGTGAAGCCGATGTGAGCACGCCGCCATGGGCGACTGCGGCCGGTGCCGCCCCCAGCCTCCTCGACGAAGCCGTACTTGGCCAGGGTGCGTAGATGGAAAGCGCAGTTCGTCGGGGACTCGCCCACCATCTGCGCGGCTTCGGTCGCGGTCAGCGGCTCGCGCCGGCCCAGAGCTTGGAGCAGGGCGAGGCGAGTGGGGTGAGCGACAGCCCGCATGGCCTTTGGGTCAGTGAGCTTGCGGTGCTCGCGTGGAGAGGATCCCGCATCTTCGAAAGACATGTTTCGAAACTGTACGCTCGAAACATGTCTTTCGAAACCCGCTGCGAGTGAACTCCTACCGCGCCGACGGGGTGGGCTCACAGCTTCTCCAACTGGTCACTGACCGGCTGTGCACAAGGGTGCGGGTGGCGTAAGAAGACGTCGTGCGTGTGGACTGCCCGCGGGATGCGAGGGATCTGCGCCGAGGGGTCGCCGCCGGGGTGCAGGTGGAGGTTGCGCCATCCGTGGGCACGGGTCCATGAATGCGGTGGCGGCCTCCTGTTCGCGGTTGGGGTGGTTCCAGGGCAGGGCGAGGCCGTCCCCGGAGGTGCGGGGCACGAGGTGGCCGTGCAGGTGGAACACGGTCTGGGCGGCGTCCGGGCCGCAGGAGGTGAGGTAGTTCCACTGGCCGCCGATCTGCGCGGCGAGTTCGGCGGCGCGCAGCTGCACGGTGGCGGAGACGACGGGGTCGGTCGTGAAGTCGGCGACGTGGCCGCGGGGCAGGACCAGGAGGTGGCCGTCGGTGCAGCCGCCGCTGCGGGGCACGATCGCGAGTGCGTCGCTCCACTCGTGGACGATCGTGGCCGAGGCCCCGTCGTGAATGATCCGGCAGAACGGGCAGTCGGAGCGCGGGTGCTTGCGGGGGACCGGCGGCCGGTTGATGTGGTGGTGGGTGACCTGCACGTGGGCGCCGGCCTCCCGTATCCGGCGGCCGATGGCGTCGGCGATGGCGGGTGCGCGGTGGCGTCCGTACCAGCAGTTCACCAGGAGCTGGACGGGGCGGCCGTGCGCGGCGGCGCGCAGCGCGGTGAGTTCGTGTCCGGTCTGGCGGGCGACGATGTCCGCGAGGGCCGGGTCGTCGGACGGGTTCAGCAGGGCGTTGGTGAGGTTGATGCCGAGGACGGCGGCGCGGTAGCGGGGCGGCGGCGGTTCCTGCCAGCGGGCGCCGAAGGAGTCGATGAACACGTCGGGCACGAGGGCCTCCAGGCTCCAAAGGGGGAGACGCCGGAGCGCCGCCCGGCCTGAAGCGGCGGGCGGCGCTCGGTGGCGTCGGGTGCTACTTGATCTCGGTGATGACCAGGAACTGGTCGGTGGCCAGGTCCATCACGACCCGGGCGTCCGTAGTGCCTTGGGCCCGCTGAGCGGCGGCGTACTCTTCAGCCGGCCAGGAGCCGCGGGGGCCTCCGGCAGGGAACCGTTCCAGGACCGTGCGCTGGGCCTGCCTTCGTGAGTGGCTGGTGGTCACGGGTCGGTGTCCTCGGGTGCGGGGACGTCGCCGAACATGTCGTCCATTGCCTGTATGACGGCGGGCCGGTGTTCGGGCCGGGTCGCGTTGAGGACCGCGTTGGTGAGGCCGATCAGGTCGATGTCCTCGAACAGCTCGGTCAGGTCCGCGATGGTCTCCGGATCCAGGGCGCCGCTGTCGAGGCGTTCGCTGTCCAGGTAGCAGCTCATGGCGTCGACGTAGTCGGCGAGCCGGTGGGCCATGGCCGGGGAGACGTCGAAGCTGTGGCAGTGCTCCAGGCCCGAGCCGAGGGAGCCAGTCGGGCTGATGTGGATGCGGATGCTCTGGCCGGGACCGGGGGCGGCCTGTCCGAAGCCGGTGAGGGCTTCGGCGAGGGCGGCGATGGCACGGTTGCGGTCCGTGTCTGTTGCGGTCGCCGTGTCTGTGTCGTCCCTGTCCACGTCGAGCATCGGCGCTTCCCAGAGCACTTCAAGGGTGTCGGCGTGCAGCCGGATGATCCCGTCGGCGGTGTCCGGGAGCGTGAGGTGGCCGATGACGCGCAGCAGGTCGCCGGGCTGCCGCTCGGTGAGCATGGCGTGTGCGATGTCCGGCTCCATGGTGGTGCAGGGGATGACCGCTTCTTCCACCAGGTGGTCGGTGCCTGCGGAGCAGGTCAGCCGCCAGGAGGCGGTGCCGTCACGGTCGCCGGGTTCCGGGTCGGCGGCCAGGTAGCCGTCCAGTGCGAGCGGGATGGCGTTCATCAGCTCGCCTTCGCCAGGTTGGTGGTGCGGTGGGCGGCGTCGTAGGCGTCCAGGACGGCCTTGGCCGGGGTGCCCCGGTCGGCGACCTGGTGGCCGTTGGCGCGCGCCCATGTGCGGATCGCGGCCAGCTCTTTTTTGCTGCGCTTGCCGGGCTGGCCCGCCGGGGCCGGGGCGGCGGCTACCGTCGTGGCGGGGTGGCCGCCGGCCTTCACCTGGCGCAGCTGTGCCTGCGCGGCCTCGAGTTCGGCCTTGGCCTTGGCGACCCGCTCCTCTGCCGCGCGCTGTGCGGCGTCGGCGGTACGGCGTTCGGTCAGCTCGGTGAGGTCGCTGCGGACGCGGGCGGCCCGGTTGCGGATGGAGGCGGCGTGGTGGTGTTCCGCCCACACGAGCAGGGCCTCGATGCCGTCGGTGTCCCTCGTGCTGCCGGACTCTGCGGCGGCCGTCTCCGGGGTGCCGGTGCCGTCCTCCGCATCGGTGGCGGACAGTCCGGTGTTCTGGACGGCTTCGGCGATCTTGGCGTGCTGGAGCACGTCGGCGAGTTCGGCCTCCGACAGGCCGAGGGTGTCGCGGACGTGCTCGGGGCTGTCGCCGTTGTTCAGCATGGAGACGGCGGTCGCGGTGAAGGCGTTGACGTCGGGCATCGGGACTCCAGTCGTCGGAGTGTCGGGGGTGGCGAGGTGGGGGAGCAGGCTCACCACGTCGTCCTCGTTGCAGGGCAGACCGAGCGCGCCCAGCAGGTCGGTGAGGTCGTTCTTGTCGCGGGCGTGGTGGGCGACCACCAGGGCCGCCGCAGCTTTCTGGTCGCTGTCGAGCGGGGCGAGTTCGAGGTCCTCAGCGGTGAGGGCCTCTTTCATGTCGGTGAACATGACCGGCCCTCCTACGCGGCCCTGGTGCGGGGCTTGTGCTGGGCGATGACCAGCAGCTCGCGGTTGCGCTTCTGCTGGGCCTCGGTGAGCGGGCGGGCCTTCGCGCCGTGGCGGTGCCACAGCGGGGAGGCCGGCGGCTCGGGGTAGGCGAGGGCGTGGTCGACGTCGCGGTCGGTGCTGCTCATGGGGGGCCTCCGGTGGGAGGGTTCAGGCGTGGTCATCGTCGTGCTGGCGTTTGGCCTGGATGTCGGAGGCGAACCTGCCGAGGCGGGCCTCAGCGGGGTTCGCGGCGATCCAGTCCTCAGCGCACGCCTTGTGCACGGGCTCCCCGGAGTGGGAGCGCATGGGCGTGGGCTTGTCGCACAGCACGCAGGGGCGGTCCTGCCAGCGGTCGAAGTGCTGGCTGTCGCGCCATTCGAGGAGAGCGCCGGGAACCGGGATCAGGCCCGGCTCGAACGGCGGCTTCTCCTTCGTCGTGCGTCCCGGGCGGGTCACGGCCGGAAGGCGGGAAGCTGCTGGAACACGCGGTCCAGCAGGTCCTCGGTCGGCTTCCACGGCCCGAGCTGCCCGGCGGCGGGGACCGGCAGCGGCAGTTCCTGGACGTCCCTAAGGACCAGGTGCCAGGTGCCGGCCTGCGCCCACGGCGTGCAGGGCTCGGAGCCCTCGGGGTCCTGGTGGCAGTCGACCAGGCGCGCGACGCCGATCACGGCTCCGGTGGTCAGCTCGCGGCCGCGGATCGTCCGGGCGACCAGCGGGACGCGCAGGGCGGACCGGTCGATCCGCTGGCCCGCGTGCAGGAGCATCCAGCCGCGCCAGCTCCAGGGGCGGGGCCGGTTCTCGATGCCCTTGGCGCCGGTCAGGATGCACGTGGCGTGGGGCTGCTGGACGCTGATGCCGCGGATCCAGTCGCCCTGCGGAAGGGGTGCAGTGCTCATGCCGCCCGCCCCCACATGGTCGTTCCCGGGCGGCCGGCGCGGCGGCCGTTGGTGGACGGCACCGTGGTGTGCGCGGGCGAGGCGACGATCGCGCGGCCCGAGTGCTTGCCGTCATACAGGGCCGCGTCGGCGGCCCGCTGCAGCACGGTCAAGTCGCGGGAACCGACCGCGTGCGGGGTCGCGGCGCCGACCGAGGCGGCGACATCGACGGTGCGGTCGTCCTCGAGGACGACCGGGGTGCGGAGCATGCGGACCAGCTGCGCGAGGCGCTGCTCCAGACGGTCGGCGGGCAGCTCCAGGACGACGGCGAACTCGTCACCGCCAAGGCGGCCGACGGCGGCGTGCGGGCCCGCCCACGCGGTGAGCCGGGCGGCGGTCGCGGCCAGGACGGCGTCCCCGGCCGCGTGCCCGAAGGTGTCGTTCACAGCCTTGAAGTCGTCGTGGTCGACCATGACCACGACCGTGTCGTCACCGTGGCGGGACAGGAGCCGGCGGGCGCGGGCGGTGTAGGCGTCACGGCGCAGCAGCCCGGTCAGCGGGTCCTTGCGGGTGGCGGCGAGCTGCTTGTGCAGCGCGACGGCGTGCACGGCCCAGCCGGTCAATGGCACGGCGGCGGTCGTCAGTAAGAGGGTGCGCTGGCCGATACGGCCCTGAACGCGTAGGAGGGACGACATACTTGGGTTCTCCGTCTCGTCTCGTACGGGATGGATGGGCCCGGGGCAGCCGTCCAGCCGCCAAGCAGAGCGGCTGTCCCGGGGCAGAGCTACAGCGCGAAGTCGCTGCGGCTGGTCCAGCTGAGGGGGTTGTGCCAGAGGCCGGCCTTCGCGGCGGGCCACTCCAGCTGCCACCCGGGCCGCAGCCCGCGCGCTCCCCAGCTGTCCGGCTGTTTGCCGGGGATTTCGAGTCCGGCCGTGTGGGCGGCGAGGGCGGCGTCGTACACCTCGTGCGCGCGGCGCAGGGCCGCGGCGGGGGAGTCGGCGACGCCGGTGAAGACGTGCACACCGTGCCGGTCGGGGTGGTTGGTGTCGTGTATGGGGACGTCGACCTCGTAGATCCGCAGGTGCATGACGTCCATCTCCTTCCTGGCTTTCCGGCTTGAGGGGACGCTGCGACCGCCCCGGCCCCGAGCGCGCCGGGGCAGGGGCGGCACAGAGTGCGCTCAGCTCAGCAGGGTTCAGCTGGCCGTCGCGATGGCGTCGCGCAGGTGGGTGCGTGCCCGGGCCAGGAGCGAGCGCTGGTCGCACTCCGGGTTGGTAAGCGCGTCGGTGAGGTAGTCGGCGGCGCGGTCCAGGTCCTCGCTGGCGTCCTGCCAGTGGCCGAGGCTGGACGAGCCGAGGACGTCGCGGGCCTCTCCGACCAGGTTGATGAAGGCCGTCGGGGTGGCGTCGCGGGGCGGCTGGCCACCGATGAGGAGGGCGAGGTCGGCGGCGAAGCAGGCGCGGAGCGCGGCAAAGGTGTCGGTGCGGGTCTGGACAGCCATGTGGGCCTCCTTGTCAGAAGTCGAGCGGGATCGTGATGGGGATGCGGCGGTCGCCGTAGTCGCGGCGGGGGTTGTGGACGGTGCGGCGGTGGGCGGCGAGCCCGGCGGTACCGCCCTGGATGGGCAGGTGGCAGTCCGGGCAGCCGTGGAACCAGTCGTCGCCGTCGGGGAGGTCGGCCGGGGTGAGCGGGTGGGGGTGCGGGCCGTCGGCGGCGCGGCTCACGCCCGGACCGCCTCGGCGAACTGCGCTTCCAGGTCGGCGCGGCCCTCCGGGTCGTCATCCTGGAAGTCGTGGTCGTCGGCCTCCTGGTCGACGTCGTCGAGACCGCCGTGGACGGTGCAGACGATGTCCGGGTCGCTGTCCATGGCGCCGGTCAACGCCCGGTGCAGGTCGGTGACCGAGTAGACCGGGGCCCACGCCTGGCCGGCGCACTCCGGATCGATGGGGCAGGGCAGGAGGACGTCGAAGCCGAAGTCGCCATCGACGTTGTCGCGGTACGCCAGGGTGAGGTACTGCTGCCCGAGGCGGACCTCCGCGACGCGGTCCCGGCCGGTCACCAGGTCCGAGCCCGGCCGCCACCGCCACAGCGGCAGGATCTCCGGGCCAAAGAACCGGCGGACCAGCAGCAGATCCCCCAGGCCGTCGCGCCCGAGTTCGGCCTCCCGCGCCTGGGAGAGCCGCTTCAGGAACGGCTCCAGGCGATGGAGGGTGTCGGCGAAGACGATCGTGTTGAAGCCCTCCGCGGCCAGCCGCTGGTGCGAGTGGACCATGGCCTGGTGCTGGGCGCGGACGACGTCCCCGGGCACGCGCCGGTTGTCCGGCCGCAGACCCTGCCGCTCCAGGCAGACCGACAGAGGTGTGGCGACGATGACCGCGACGGTCGGCATGCCGTGCCGCTTGGCGGCCGCCACCAGCTCCTCTCGCACGGACTGTTCGACGTTGGTCGCGTCGATCACCGTGTTGAGCCTGCGGGCCATCCGGCGCTCCAGGATCAGCTTGAGAACGTCGGCGGCATCAGCCGTGGCGCTCTGGTCGCCAGGGTCGTCGCTGACCGTGCCGCGCAGGGCGTCGAGGGAGAGGACCTGGGAGGTGGGCCAGGTGCGGGCCAGCGTCGACTTGCCCGCGCCGGAGGCGCCGATCAGCACGATCAGCCCGTTCTCGGGCAGGTCCGAGTACAGCACCGAGGTCATACGAGATCTCCTTGAGGGTCGAGGGAGCGGGCGGCCCAGATCAGGCGCTGCCCGGCGTCGTCGGTGAGCAGGGCGGCGGCCTCGTGCAGCGGGCAGGAGGCGTCACCGTCACGGTCGGGCTCGATCCGTTCGGCTCGCTGCGCGGCGGTGGTGAGCAGCTGCGCAACGGCCGCAATGAACCCACCGGGCGGGTCGGTGTCCTCGCTCAGTTCGCGCAGGATCGCGGCGAGTTCCGGAGCGACGATGTCGTCGGCGGTCAGGTCGTCCTGGATCTGCTTCAGGGCCAGGGCGTCGATGCCGACCGAGGCGCGGACGCGTTCCAGGCGGGTGCGGGCCATCACGGCCGCCATCACAGCGCCAGGCCGGCGGCGGCCAGGGCGAGCAGGGCCAGAGCGGCCAGGGACAGGTCGACCGCGCGCCGCAGCTGGGTGAACTTGGCGACGGCCAGAACGGACAGGACCCGAACACGGGCGGCTCGGGTGTCGCCGTCCATACAGGCCCGGATCTCGTCCTCGTCCAGGCGCGCCCAGTACGGGAAGGACGCCTTGTCGTCGCCGCGCATGCGGGGCCTGACGACCAGGAGCAGCAGCACGGCGGCCGCCCCCAGGGCGAGCACGGCGAGCGAGCCGAACACCTTGGTGGCGGGCGGCAGGTCCTTGTCGGCGACGGACGCGAGGCCGGCGAGCACCGCGCCGTTGAAGGCGAGCAGTAAGGACGCCTTGCCGTCCGTGCGTCCGATCTCGCTGGCGACCGAGGCACAGGCAGTGTCCAGGTTCTGGTCGGTGTCGATGCCCGTGGTAGTCATGGGCTGGGTTCCCAATCTCGAAAGGGTGAGGGAGCGGGGTGGCCGGCCCTTTGCCGATGCGCGGCCACCCGGCGGTCCGACCCCGGCCGGTGAGGCCGGGGTCGGGTCGTTCAGAACGGGGGCTCGTTGTCCGGCCAGGCCGGGACGGGCACGAGCCGGACGCGCAGCTCGGGCCGGTCCGCCCAGCAGCCGCACGCCTCCATCTCCGGGTTCGCGTCGCCGGTCCACCAGCCGCCCGCGCCGCGGCAGTCGGGGCAGGAGCGGCGGGGTTGGGACGTCAGCTGGATGCGGTGCCGGTCGGCGTACAGCCGCCAGTGGCCGGCCTTGAGCGCGGCGGCGGCCGTCGCCGCGGCGAGCAGGACGACGGCGGCACAGAGCAGGGCGGCGCGCGGACGGTGGGCGGTCACCTGAGCGGGATGGCGCGGCAGTTGGCGGCGTGGGTGTTGGCGTCCGGCCGGATGCAGAACAGGAAGTCGTACTCGGGCCGGTTGGAGGAGTCGCCGCAGCCGTGGCAGTTCCAGCGGTTCTTGTCCGAGTGCTCGCCGGGGCCGGTGACGTCCACGTAGCTGCCGCCGACCGTGATGAACCGGATCAGCAGGTTCTTGGGACGGTCGGGCTCGGTGAAGGCGGCGAGGGTGGCGGTGCTCATGGGCGGTGGTCCTCTCGGGTCAGGCGGCCAGCAGGTGCTTGGCCGGGGGAGCGATGTAGGAGGCGGGCGCAGGTGGCTCGTTGGCCCTTTCTGCGTGTTGGCCCGGGTCTGAGGGAATTCGCTGGTCGAGACCGGGCCGGTACGGGATGCTGCACGCGTGATCGAGCGAGAAGCCGCCGTTCAGGCCGTTGAGGAACAGCTGGAGCGCGACTATCAACAGTGGCGGGCTGCGAGTGCGGAGGCACTGCGCATGGCTGTGATGGACGTTGAGGAGCACGAACTGGTGTGGATCGTCTCTTGGACGTCCGAGGAGTTCGTGCGCACTCGGAATCCGAAGTTCATGCTCGCGGGCAACGGGCCATACCTGGTCGACCGTGTCGACGGGGGGCTGCATCAGGTCGGCGTCGTCTCCGCGCTGACTGGGGCATGGGAGGACGACTACCGAGCCCGGATACGTGGGCTTCCAGTGCGCACGGCGGTGGACGATCTACACGATGCGCTCCGCGGAGTTGCCGCTACGCGCGGACGCATGCACGCTGTGCGGACACTGCGCCAGAGACTGTCCGTGCTCTCGCCTGCGGAAGCCCTCGAGTACGTGAGCGCGTTGCTGGAGAGTGAGGCGCCCGCGCGCCTCGTAGCCGTCGCGACCAAGGAACTGGTGGAGCCCCTCAACCCGGTGCTTGCGGTGAAGACCATTCGAGCGGAGCGGTGATCCGAGCCGTTCAGAGACCCGAGGGGTGACGGGAAAGCCAGTCGGCATGCCGATCGCGCACCCGGTCCCGTTCCTCGGGCGTGGCGAGGAAAACGTCGGCGCCACCGTCGTAGGGGTGGTGGATGCGCTGCATCTTGGTGTCGGTGATGAGGACGCCCGCCACCTTGTCGTCGGCGGTGTCTCGCAGTTGCTCGTCGATGCAGCCACGCCGCCAGGGCCGGCGGGTGGCGAAGAGGTGGCAGTACGTGCGGAACGCAGGGTCAGGATCGTCCTCCACCAGCAAGCTCTGCCAATACCCGCTGACGGCCTGCGAGGGTGGAACCTCCGCTTCGGTCGTCCAGAGTGGTGTGATCACATACACGTCCGCACCAGCGAACAGCTCATCGAGGACGGTGTTGTAACGCTCCAGGACGACGGCGTACTCGCTCTCGTCCTCCGCGTACCGCTTCGATTCCGGCAGGCTGTGAAAACGTACCCAGACATCCCGATATGGGCCCCGGAGCTTGTACCCAACCGGCGGGCAACTGGGCCAACGCTGCTGCCACAGCTCCGTCAGATCCGCCTGCCCGTCTCCAGACACCCGTCGCACTCGTCCTCTCGCGCATGAAGCTACAGACGACCATGGTGCCGGTGCTCACGAACGAGAGACACCGACTTCTTTACTGTCGCTTCGCCGGCTGCTGATGTAGCCGGTCCAGTCGCGTTTAAGGAAGCAGGCCGGACACGGCCGTGGGCGGGGTGGGTGCGTGCGGCCGGGCGGCCTGTCCAGTCCTCGCCCGGCCCCCGAACGGGGCGGGGCGAGGGCCAGGCAGGGCGTCAGGTCAGCGGGCGGTGCGCAAGCGGCGGATAACCCACGAGCGCAGCCGGTCGACGCGGGTGGGGTGGGTGTGCCGCCAGGCGGTGGGCCACACGCCGTCCTCGGTCGGGAAGGACTGGGATGCGCCGCAGGTGCATGTCCAGGCGTACGGCTCGGGGCGGGTGTCGTCGCGGGTCGCGGTGACCGTGGCGGGGCGGCCGTGGTGGCTCCCGTGGAAGGTGCCGACCCAGTCCTCGGTCTGTTCGAGGTGTGTCTTCATCGGATTCCTTCGGTGCGTGGTGGCGGTGCCGGACGGTGCGGGTGCGGGGTCAGCGCTGGAGCGGGTGGACGTTGTCGGGGCCGAGGTCGTCGCCTGCCGGGGCGGGGGCGGGGAGGGTGGCGTGCAGGTGGAGGGCGGGGTTGAACTGGTACTGCGGCGGGTGGTTGTGGACGATGGGCCGCAGGGTCAGACCGCGCAGGGCGAAGATGCTGGCCAGTGCCCACATGAGGGCGGCGAGCCCGGTGGCGGCGGCGCGGCCCCCAATCGGGGCGGCGGTCCAGATCATGGCGAGGCTGCCGATGCCGAACAGCAGCCAGGCGATGCGGGCGCCGGCGTTGCCGAAGAACCCGCCGACCAGCCCGAGCAGCCCGGTCAGCTGCCAGAACGCGTACAGGGCGGCGGGGGCGACGGCCAGGTGCGCGGCCTGGTCGGCAAGGAACGCGCGGACGGGGTGGTCGACTGTGCCCCACAGGCCGCTGCCGTCACCGGCGCTGGTGGCCGGGACGTCGTTGAGCCCCTTGAGGGCGGCGGAGGCGATGTCGCCGGCGGTGTCCACCATCATGACGATGAGGCTGAGACCGCCGAACAGAGCGGCCGTTTTGATCCAGGCGGCGAGCTCGTGCCAGCTGGCGTGCCGGGCCTGGTAGAGCTCTTCCCACCGCTGGTAGAGGAAGCCGCCTTCCTCCCAGGACGCCTTCCATGCGGCGCGCAGCCGCGCCAGGCGCTGCTTGTCCTTGCGGGCGGGCGGGAGCTCGAGATGGTCGAGGAAGCAGTTCGGGCGGGGCTGGCCGTTCATCTGCCTGTCGTTGCTGGACATGGGGCAGTTACTCCTTCGCTGGTGTGGGTGGTGGGCGTTGCGGCCGGGTGGCCTGCCCCGCGTCCGGGCCCCGGGCGTGCGGGGTACGGGCGCGAGGCAGGGGACTCGGAGCGGTTACAGGCCGCGGGCGTCGGCGAGGCGGGCGGCCTGGTCGACCATGCGGAGCGGGATGCGGGGCGATCCGTGCGCGTCGTTGAAGGACGGCACGGAGTCGACGTTGCCGAACTTGCGGCGGATCGTGTCCAGGAGCACGGTGGCGGCGCTGGCTTCCAGGCCGCTGTCGCCGCGGGCCTCGATGCGGATGGCTCCGAGCATGCAGCGGGCGCCGTCCTCGTCGACCAGGACGTCCTTGCACCAGCCGCCGGTGAGCAGGCGGTGGTGGGCGCGCTGCAGCAGGGCCGCGACCGGGGTCGGGTGCAGGTCCGGCAGCGGGGCGGGCCCGGTGGCGACGGGCTCCGTGTCGACGGGGCCGGTGACGATGTCGGCCAGGTCCACCGGCTCGGTGGGGATGTGGGCCGTGTTGACCTCGTATTTGACGGCCGCTTCGTCCAGCTTCACGGTCATTTTCGCGTCGACCAGGGTGAGGCGTTCCTCGAGGGACAGTTCTGCCGGCGGTGCGGCGGCCTGGGTGGTGGTCGGGGAGGGTGGGTCTATGGCGGGGGAGTGCGCGGCATGGGGCATCGGGGCTCCAGGCAGGGGACGCCGAAAGGGCGCCGCCGGTTGGTGTCTGGCGGCGCCCTTTCGGCGTTGTGCAGCGGGGGATTGGGTGTTCGGGTGTCATCGAACCCGCGCCCCGGGCATCCTCGGACCTACAAGCGCGGGGAAGGGGCTGGGGTGGAGTTCGTCTTCGAGTGCGGGTGGTGCGGCGAGGACAACTACTTGGTGGGCAAGCAGGTCGGCTTCTGGGTGGATAAGTGGGAACTCCCCTCGGAGTGGGACTGCTGGAACTGCGAGGGACTCAATGACACCCCGGACCCGCCGTGGACCGAGGCGTAGTCAGAGGCTGGAGAGCAGTCCGGTGAGCGAGGCGAGGCCGCTGTTGATGGTCGGGGCCAGGCCGGTCGCGGCGAGGGTGAACCCGAACAGGGTGCAGGCCAGCGCGGAGCCGACGCGGACGTAGCCGCCCTTGACCAGGACGACGACGATGATGCCCAGCAGCACGGCGGCGGAGATGGACAGGGCCACGGTGGTGGTGCTCCTTCGCGAGGGATCGGGTGGGGCTGGCCGCGCTCGGACAGGCCGGCCCAGGGGATAGGGGGGTGATCAGGCTTCGGTGAGGCTCTTGATGGCCTCCAGCGCCTGGCGGGGCGAGGCGACCTGCTCGGAGCGGCGGTTGCCGCTCTTGGAGCCGCGCCCGCCACCACCCTTGCCGCCGCCTCCGCCGCGCCGGCGGGAGCGGCCCTCGCCGTCGTCGTCCTCGTCGGGCTCGGGCCAGAACTCGCCGGGCCGCACGGGCTCGTTCCAGTCGAACCACAGGCCGCGCTTCTCCAGCTCGCTGATCTCGTAGTCGGTGAGCCGGTTGACCTCGTCGGGGAACAGCTCGGAGAGGTCGGTATCGAAGTCCGCGTACAGCGACCGCATGAGAACGGCACGGCCGTTGTCGAGGACGATGACCGCGACGCCACCGGTGGAGACGCCGTTCTCGGGGTCGGCCTCGCCGCGCATGGCCCGCTCGATCGCGGAGCCTTCGCTGCGGGAGTAGCGGGCCGGGATGGTCGGCACGTCGTACGGGTTCTCCATGGTGCCCTCCGCCGCCTTGCGGGTGGCGCCGGGCGAACCCATGTTGAAGATGACCGGGCGGCTGTTCTGCCGCAGGTTGTCCTTCATCTCGGTGGAGAACCCGTTGTGCGCGAACGGCGACTGCCCGGCCGGGTTGAAGCCGATGCCGTACTTCAGCCCGGTGACCGTGAGGTCCTCGCCGTCCTTCTGGATGAACTCTCCGAAGTCCCCGTCCTGCGCCGCGGTCATGAACTCATCCGCGTACACATTCAGCTGCCGGTAGGGGCAACGCGGGTCACCCGGCTTGTAGTCGTGCGGCTGGCCGTCGTGCGGCCAGGGCATCTCCGCCCTGATCTCGCACAGCGCCTTCGCGGCCCGCAGCTGGCGTGCCATCCACAGCGCGTTCGAGCCCTGCCGGTCGATGTACTTCCCGAGCACGGTGGTCTTCTCGTCCTTGCGGACGGTGGACAGCCACACCACCTGACCGGCCAGGGACTGGGCGGCCATGTTGATCGCGAAGAACTGCGTCTTGCCTGACCGGCTGACCCCGAGGGTCAGGCCGTGGGCCGCGGCGTTCTTGTCGTGCTGGAACACCATCGTCTTCACCGGCTGGCCGGTGATGGTGAACCCGCACACGTACATGCCCTTGGCGTCGGGGGTGAGCAGCTCACGCGTGGCGGCGAAGATCTGGCTCAGCGGCGGCTCGTCGAACGCGCTGATCAGGAACTCCGACCCGTCGATGAGGACGAACACGCACGAGTCGTCCTCGGGCAGCCCGAGCGCGCGGCAGACCTTGGCCAGGTCGATACGCGGCGTCTCAGTGGAATCGGTCATCCCCGCCCGGTAGAAGGTCACCCCCCGTGCCTCGTCACGGGTCTTGTGGACCAGCTCGGAGCCGGGCGCGCCACCCTTGGGTCCGCCGACCCGGTCGATCCAACGCTCCTGGGGCGTCGGCGCGGTGCGGCGCCGGGCGTTGGCCTCCGGGGTGATCCGGGCCTCCATCCAGCCGGGCCCGCCCTGCCGGCCGGGCTGGACCGGAACGTCCGCGAGGGTGACGTCAGCCGCGGGCACGCCGAACGCGGCGCCGACGGCTTCAGGGGACAGGCCGGTGATCGGCCTTCCGGTCTCCGAGGCGCGCAGCAGCAGGGTGAGGTCGACCCGCATGCCGGAGTGCCGGGTGGCCTTGACGACGCGGGTGCGGGCGGGCATCCCGGCGCGCTCCCACATCATCCGCGCCTCGCGGGTGAGCAGGTCGGCTCCGGCTCCGTCGTCCGGCTGCGCCACCGACGGCTCCAAAGCCGCGACGGCCACCGGCTGCGGGACCGGGGCGGCCAGAGCAGGACGGTGACGGCGGCGGGTGTGCCGGGAGAACGGCATCACCAGGTAGCCGGCCACCGCCCATCCGGCGGCAAGCAGTCCGTCCATCCAGTACGGCCCCCAGCCCAGGGTGTGCTTGGCGGCGACGTCGACGGCAGCGGCCAGGACCAGCGGCGCCCAGCGCAGGATCTTGCGTCCGGCGCCGGTCTCCTCACCCTTGGCGGCCAGGACGATGCCGCCGACCCCGGCGGCACCGGCCAGCTGCACCACCTGGTTGACGGGGCTGTCGGGGTAAAGGTTCGGAGCCACGGCCAGCACAGGCGCGGCGAGGGTGTAGGCGAGGCGTTCGAGCGCGACACTGCGCGGCGTGGACACCGGTGTCTCCTTCACAGAAGCAGGACGGGCGGCCCGCGGTTGCCGCAGGGCCGCCCGTGACGGGATGGGTGGGTGGGGGATCAGCGGGTGAGGAAGCCCGGCTTGGGGGTCTTCTCACGCCGGTTGGAGCGGATGTCGTCCAGCGCCCCGTACAGCTTGGAGTGGGTGCGCTTGGTCTGGTGGGTGAGATCGGCGGCCTCCTCGGCCGTCTCGTGAAGCTTCTTGACCTGGACGGCCGCGCCGCCCAGGGCGAGCGCGACGTTGTTGGTCAGCTCCACGAACTTCGGGTCCAGGCCGGCGTTGACGATGTCAACGGCGACGCCCTCCGTGCGGGTGGCGTTGGCCTGCATGCTGCGCCGCAGCGACTCCAGCTCGAGAGCGGCGTCGTCCATGGCCTTGCCCAGCCTGCCCAGCTTGGCCTGGACGGCCTTGTAACGGTTGTCGCCGTCGGCCGGCGCGGGCGCCGCGCTGCCGGTGTGCGGTGCGAGGTCACTCATCAGCGGGAGTCCTCCGAGCTGTTAGTCGTGGTGGGTGGCGGACGACGCGTAGGTCAGGCCCGCGTCCTCCTTGGCGTCCATGTCCTGGCCGTAGACGCGGGCGACCATGGCGGCCGCGAGCTTGGCGGCCTCCTTGGCCAGGCCGCACTCGATCGCGCACTGTTCGGCCTGGGACTTCATACGGGCCGCAGCGTCGGCGAGGTCGGTGATCAAGTCGGTGACCTGAGTGGAGACGTTGTGGTCACCGACCAGGTCGGTGGCCATGTCCCGCAGGGCATCGGCAACCTTGCCGAGCGCCTCCATGAGGGCCTCGGCCCGCTCCTGGTCGACGGCGGCCTGAATGGCGATGTTCGCCATCTCCATCAGGTACTCGTCGAACGTGATGTCCGTACGGTGCTGGACGGCCAGGCCGCTCTGCCCGGACGGCCTGCTGACTTCCGAGCTGCTCACGCTGCTCCCTTCCGTGCCGGTGGGTCGGCTGGTTCCGGGCCGGGCAGTGTGCTTCTCCGGCGCGGGCGGCAGGCCCTTCACGCCGGTCGTCACGGCCGCGGGCCTATCGGGGACGATGTCCGCGTCGACGATGTCGTCCTCGCCCGTGCCCTTGCCGTCGGTGCGCGGCGGGCGGCGGGGGCGATCGGGCCACTCCACCGTGGGAGGGTCCTGCGCGCCGAACGGGCTGCCTTCCGGGCGGCCACGTCGGCCGGCGCGCCCAGCACGCCCGGTGCGACCGGTGCGGCGGGCGCGTCCACGCCATCCGGCCGGTCCCGTCGCACCGCTGCGCCGACGCCGGAACCGACGCCGCTTCTTCGAGTCATCAGACGGCCTGTCACCGGCCTTTGAGCCCTTCCCCGGCTCATCGGACGACGGGACGTCCTTTGTCGCGCTGGAGGCCCCGTCAGGGCCGTCCTTGGCGGTCTTCTCGTCCTTGCCGTCGGTGCCCTTGCCCTTGGCGTCCTTGTCCTTGATCAGGCTGACCTTCTCAGTGCCCGCCTTCGCGTCCTTCGCGTCGGCGCGGCGCTTGTCGAAGCGCCGCTGGGCTTCCTCCGCGACGGCCCGGCCCAACGTGGTGCGGCCCGGCGTGGCCGACGCCGCGGCTTCCCGCTTCGCCTTCCGCGCCGCCTCCCGCTCCGCCTTCCTGGCCCGGCGGTACTCCCACGCCTGCTGCCGGTTGGCGCGGGCCTGGTCGCGGTCCTTGGTCCGGTCGGCGAGGCCGGCGGCGTGACCGGCACTGCGCCGCTCCTGCCGTCCGGCCTGCCGGGCCCCGGCGCGCTCCTGGCGGCTGCGGGCCCGCTCGGCACGGGCGCTGGACGCCGGGCCGTTCTGGCCCCGGCCGCCCCCGTCGCCCTTGGAGTTGCCGTTCTTGCCGGAGCCGCCAGAGCCCGTCTGAGAGCCTTTCGACCCCCCGGACGACCCGTTGCGACCGGAACTGGGTGTACGGCTGCCAGAGGGCCGGTCAGGGCCCTTCGCGCCGCCCTTGCCGCCACCGGCGGAGCCGGAACGCCCGTTGCTGCCGCCGGAGTTGGAGCGGTTCGGCCCGGGCCCGGAGACGTTGCGGGAGGCGCCGCTGCCGCCACCGCCGCGCGAGGGCCCTCCCCCGCCGCCGGCCTTCGATCGGCCCTTGTCCACCCCCAGGCCGGAGCCGGACGACCTCATGCGGTCGGCATCCGCCTTTCCGCGCGCCGCCGCCTTGTCTCCCTTCGCTTTCATCATCGCGGCATGGAGCTTTCCGTTCTGCTCCATCATCGCGACTTCCTGCGCGGTGCGGCCCTCCAGCAGTGCAGCCTTCCGCGCTATTTCAGCCTCACGGAAAGGTGCTTCACCCTCATGAAGCGCCCGCGCCCTTTCCAGCCGGAATTCAAGCCAGTCACCGAGACGGTCAGCGAGAGAACGCGGCTGAACGTATTCGCCTTCCAAATCGATATCCGCGTCATCTTCCGGATCGGGCGCCGTGATTCCCTCCGAACGCAGCGCCGTTGCCGGATCCGGTGCAGCCGGAATCACCGGAAGTTCCATCGTCGTCTCCTCCGGAGACTCCGGAGGAGCCTCCGGAATGTCTTCCGGCGGTGGAATGGTGTCGGCGAAATTCGGGATCGGTGGCGGTGCGAACGTGGAATCACCGCTCCAGGGGCCGCGGACCAGGGTTCCGCTGCCGGAGTCGTCGGACTCGTCGGACACGGTGCACCTCCCCTCCAGGGACTTGACAGACAGTGGGGTCTCGTGTGCACGCGCGTGCACGTGCACGTGTGCACGCTTTACGCGCGCGAGGCCCCGCCGGAGCCCGGCGGGACCTTCGTTGGTGACGCTCAGTTACGCGGGTCGTGCTGTTCCAGCACCTGGCTCGCGTACTGCATGAGGTGGTTCCACAGCCTCGCGTCGCCCTCGGCACGCTTGTCGATCGCGAGCTTGAAAAGGCGGCAGACGCTGGTGAACCCGGGAATGACGTCATTGCGTCCGGCTTTGACGTCCTTGGTGATTCGGGATCGAGTAACGCGGAGCCAGAATTCCATCCGGCCGATCTCACCGCGACGTTCGATCGCCTTGCGCTCCTCTTCCTTCAGCCAGTCGTTCCGCCCCTGAATGGAGCGTTCGATGCTGGTGAGGGGGCGCGTCACGCCGACTCCCTGGTACCCATGTCGTAAATCGACGTGGGGCCACCATAGCCGATATTCTGGCTTGACGCACCCTGCTGCGGCGGAGTCGGCGCGGCCTGGAGCGGCTGCGGGGTCTTCTTACGCTGCCTTTCCAGCTCCTTTTCCTTTCGCTTTCGGGCGGTATTTGCGACCGCCTCATCGTGGGCGCGGCGCTTGTAGGCGCCCTTTTCGAGGCCCTTGGTGACGGCCTCGACGTTCCTCAGGACGTCCTTGAACGCCCTTTCCACGGGCTGGGCGCGCAGCCAGGCGTCGTAGAACCGGTCGCCCTCGACGTGGGTGTCGCGGCAGTGGACGCGGATCTCCTGGGCGAGGGTCTCCAGGTTCCTGCCGATGTCCAGCAGGACCCGCTGAACGTCGGCCAGGTACCGGGCGGTTGCCTCCGGGTTCTGCGCGACATCGCGCAGAGGGGAGTAGTTCGGGTCGTTGCTGTTCACGGTGAGGATTCCCTCCTGGTGTACTGGTGGGGCTGTTGGCTGCTTCCGGCAGCGCACAGCGGAGGGCCAGCCCGATTCGAGCGGGCTGGCCCTCACTGGTGTGTGCCGGACGATGGAGCGGCTGGGGTGTCAGCGGGCGCGGCGCCGGCGCGGCAGCAGGTGCGGGTGGCACCACCAGCACTCGGGACCGTGCTCGTACGGGATGCGGTAGTGGACCAGCACGAACGGCGTGGCCAGCGCGATGACCAGGGTCACCAGGACGAGGACCACGCCGACCGCGTACATCGGGGTACTCATCTCGAACTCCTCACTTCGGCGAATACGCAGGTCACTGCTGGGGTCGGTAGCCGTCGGCGATGAGCGCGACGGCCTCCTGGCGGTACTTGGAGGCGGTGTCGGTGGACGACACGTCGAACTCGCGCTGGACGTCGGCGATCGAGACGACCCGGCACAGCTCGCGGTGGATCCCGTCGGCGTCCAGGCCGACGAACACCGCGCCGGCCGCGAATGCCATGCGCGCGACCTTGCGGACCGCCCGCTCGCGCGGCGTCAGCTTCGCGGCGTCCTCAATTTCGACCGCGCGCCGCTCGATTTCGGCAGCGGCCCGCCGCGTTTCGGCAGCAGCCCGCTCGGCTTCGGCGGCCTCCTTCTGCGAGCGCGCGATCTCGGCGAGCGCGACCGCCTTGAGGCGCTCCTCCTCCGCCTTCTTGCAGTCGGCTTCGGCAGCAGCGCGCCGCGTTTCGGCGGCGGCCTTCTCCCTTTCGGCAGCGGCCCGGTCCGCTTCGGCGGCAGCCCTGCGGGCTTCGGCGATGGTCTGGGTCTCGATGGCCTGTGCCTCCGCCTCGGCGATGCGGTCGGCCTCCGCCGCCTCCTTCCGCTTCTGGGCTGCCTGGCGCTCCAGCTCGGCCGCCTCCAGGTCCGCGGCCGCCGCATTCCGGCGTGCCAGCGCAATCCGTTCGGTCTCGATCGCCCTGGCCTCAGCTGCCGCGACCTTGTCGGCCTCGGCCGCCGCCTTGCGCTGCTCGGCTGCCTGGCGCTCGAGCTCGGCCTTCTCCAGGTCAGCGGCGGCTGCCGCCCTGCGTTCCTGGGCCGCCTTCCGGTCCGCCTCGGCCTCTCGGGCGCGGGCTTCGGCGACCACGGCGTTGTCGAGGGCCTGCTGCTCCAGCTCAGCGGCCCGTTCTGCGGCGCTGACCTGGGCCCGGGCATGGGCGCGGGCCTGGCCGGTCTGGCCGTCGACCTCCGCCTGGACCAGCTCCACCCTGCCCTTGGCGCGCAGCCGCTCCGCCTCGGACTCCGCCTTGGCGACCTCACTGCGCGTCTCGGCGTCCAGGCGCCGGCGCTCGGCTTCTTCCGCTCGCTCCTGGGCTGCCTGTTCCTGCTCGTCGGGCATGGCCAGGGCCTGGTCGACGGTGTAGCCGTAGGGGGCCATCTTCATCGGCAGCAGCTCGTCCTCGCTGGCCTTGGAGATGTCGCCCTTGTACTTGCGCTTGAGCCACTGCTCGTACGCGATGAGCTGCTGGTCACGGCGGATCATCTCCGGGTAGGAGGTGACGCCCCACAGCCGCATCCGTCGGAAGATCCGGGCCGTCGCCACGGGGGCGAGCACCCATCGCAGCCACGGGATCGAGTCCCGTTCGGCCTGCTCAGGGCGGACAACGCGGTCGATCGCGGTACGCCCGAGCTCCACCACCGTGATGAAGAGGACCGGGACGACGCCGTGGGCGCCGGCGGCAACGTAGTCGAGCAGCGTCCAGGACCCTGCCGGGGCTCCGGACGCGGCGTTGAGGACGACCGTCGCGCCGGTCAGCAGCCACACCGGGTAGCGGATCCAGCTGATGGGGCGCTTGAGCCAGGCCATCAGCAGGTCGACCGCGATCATGACCATGATGCCGACGTCGACGCCGACCGCGAACAGCTGGCCCTGGGCGAGCGAGCCGAAGCGCAGCTCCTCGTGGGCGAACTGGGCGACGTGCTCGAAGGACAGGTACAGGCCGATGCCCGCGAGGGCGAGCGCGGCGGCGACGATCGCTCCGGCCGTCCACTTCTGGGTACCGGTCAGCCTCGCCGAGGAAGGCTTCGTTCCGGTTCCGCTTTCCGTCTCCGAAACGAACGCCGCCGTCTCCGAAACGGTGCCGGGCGGCTGCGAAACCGGCTTGGGCGTCCCCGAAACGGCGGCCGGTGAAGCCGAGTCGGGGTCGGGTTCAGCCGCGGATCGCGGCCAGTCGGTGAGCGTCATGTGGGGCCTCCGAGAGGGTCGTTCAGAGCGTGCGCGAAACGGCGGGGCTGCTCCCGAAACGCGGCGGCGCGTTCCCGAAGCGGCGGTCGGCGCGGTCGGTTGATCACGAAACTGGCACCGGCTCTACCCGCTCCGCGCGCACGAAAAGGCCGGCAGCCCGGGAGGCGGGCGGCCGTACTCGCGAAGCAGCGCAGGGCGGGCACGAAACTGGATGCGGCTCCCGCCGGGCGGGCGCGAAATCAGCTCGCGGGGAACTGCGCGCCATGCCGGATGAGGTCGGCGGTGGTGATGCCGAAGTGGCGGCACCGGTCGATCAGCGGCCGGAGCCTGTCACTGTCGGCGCGTGTCTCCGGCGAGCCGACGCCGTAGCGCTTCTGCGTGGCGAACAGCTCGTTTAGCGCGGCCGCGGTGCGGGCGGCGTGCCGCTCGAAGCGGCCCTCGCCCACCCACTCCTCCGCGATGACGTGGAGGGTGGTACGCCAGCTGCCGTCGTACTCCTCCGGGTCGATCGGCGGGATGTCGCTGCCGAAGATCGCGAAAGCAGCGGCCTGAGCAGTGGCCTCCGTGCCGGGCTGGAGCGGGGTCATCGTCGTGGCCATGAGGGCCTCCCTCGACTGTCGGTCCGGGCTGTCCGGCTCCCCTGGACCGCGCCCGGCCCAGCCACCGCGCGGGAGCGGGGCTGGTCCGGGCGGGTCAGGCAGCCGTCAGACGCGGGTCAGACCGTCTGCCCGGCGGCGGGCCCGTAGGTACGGGCGAACGCGGCGCCGGCGGCCAGCAGCGCGGTGATGTCCGCGTGGGTACGATGCTGGCGCTCCGACCACGCCGCGGCGCGGGCCGCTTCCGATCCGGTGTGGGCCTGGATCACCCGGTCCAGGACACAGCCCGCCACGACCGCGGTGTCCGTGTCACCGTGGCTGCCGTCCTCACCGACGTGGCGCAGGGCGGCGGACAGGGTCCGCTGCGGCCGGGCACCGCTCCCGCTCTCGCTCTCCTCGCGGATGAAGCGCAGCAGCACGCGGAGCATTTCCTTGACCGTCATGGAGTCGTCGTCGGCGGGGACGTCCACGCCGCCGGTCAACCAGTCCTGGCTGTAGTCGTAGACGCGGATCCAGCCGTCCTTCTCCAGCAGGACGCTGGTGGCTTCCAGGTGGCGGGCTACGGACTCGCCGGTGGACTCCTCGCCGGACGGGCCGGTCCAGACCGGGAGGTAGGAGTCGGCGGCGAGCTCGGCCGCCTTGGCCAGTGTGGCGTCGGTGAACACCACCGTGGTCGTCGCAGCGGTCTGGGCGGGCGCGAGCATGGTCATGAGGGGTCTCCTCTCAGCGCGTGCGGCGCTGCTTGAGTCGGGTGAGGTAGGCGTCCTGCAGCCGGGCGAAGGTGACAAACAGCCGCTTGCCGTCCCGGCAGTCAGGGGTGTTGCGAGTGCAGTCGCCGCAGGACGCGGAATGCGTCTGATAGGCGCGGTGTGCTGCCTGGTAGCGCTGGTACAGGTCGTCAGGCACGGACCCGTCTCTCCTGGTGGTGCCGGCGGGCGGAGTGCAGGTCGGTGACGCGGTGCCCTGCGTCCCACGCGGCCGCGGCCGCAAGCGCGGCGGCAGCCAGCAGCAGACGTGCCAGGGGATGCGCGGGACCGACCGCGAGCGCGGCCCGGGCGGCGCGGTGCTGCGCCGCCCGGGCCGCGTCTATGAGCGGGGTCACTTCGGGCGCTTCTCCGACTGGCCGTTGACCTCGCGGACCTTGCGCGACAGCTCGTCGCGCTCCTTGTCGTCCAGGGCCAGGGCGGGGACGCGGTCGCGCATCAGGCCACCGCCGCCCCGGCCGCGCGGGCACGGCCCTGGGCGCAGGTGCACGTCCAGTTCCCGCACAGGCCGCAGGCGTCCTGCTCCTCCTCGTACAGCCCGGCCAGGCGGGCCCGCATCTCGGCGACCGTGCGCGCCGCGCGGCGCTCGGCGGGGATCGCGGCGTCCTGGGCGCGGACGACGGCCAGGAGGTGAGCGCCGAGCGCGGCACCCGGCTCGACGCCGCGCGGCCGGCTGGGCGGGCGGGTGCGGTGGGAGTTGATGGCGTTCAGGACCCGTGCGAACCGGTCGTCCCTCTGTGGCGCCCGGGGAACCGGGCGTGTGATCATCGTCGTGTTCAAGAGAGATTCTCGCTTTCTTGATCACGGACAGCCCCGGACCTCTGACCTTCCGGGGCTGTCCTCTTCGGCTGGCCGGTCGGCCTGCCGCGGCCCGTCTCCCGCCCTTGTTCTGCTCTGGTGGGCGGGAGACGGACCGTGGCAGGCCGTCAGGCCTTGGTGCGGTTGCGGGCGGCGCGGCGCTTGATGCGGCGGCGGTCGCCCTCGCTCATGCCACCCCAGACGCCGTGGGCCTCACCCATCTCCAAGGCCCAGGAGGCGCAGCGCTCCAGCACCGGGCACCTGCGGCACACCGCTTTCGCCTCCTCGATCTGCAGGAGCGCCGGGCCGGTGTTGCCGATGGGGAAGAACAGGTCGGGGTCCTCCCGTGTACAGGCGCCGTACTCGCGCCAGTTGGTGTTGACCGGCAGGTCGGCGGAGGGGGCGTAGCTGGTGCGTACGATGGAGGTGCGATTCATCAGGGCCTCCCAAAAGGTCAGTACGCAACAGCCCCGGGGCGGCCACCCCGGGGCTGTTGCATGTTGTGGCGGCCGAACCGGCCGGGGGTGAGCTGCTTCGGCTGCTCGTACGAGCAGCCACGGCCCCGGCCTCCCTTTTGCGGGGTGGCCGGGGCTGTGGTCGTTCGTCCGGAGCAGGTCAGCTCGCGCGGCGCTCGGGGTGCAGCGTCGTGATCGGCACCGGCCGTGCACCGAGCGGCGTGTCACCGTTGGGCAGTTGCGCACGGCGGGTGTCGGCGTCCTTCACCTTCGGGAGGACCGCCGCCCACTCGGATGTCCGCTTGGCGGGGGCAGCCGCGGCGTACCGGCGGTCGAAGCGCCGGCGTTCCCGGGCGAAGAACTCGCGGACGACCCGCCGCTTGGGCTCCTGGCGGTGCAGTCGAAGGAAGGTGACGGCCAGGCGTTCACCGTCGCGGCAGGGCAGTGGCTGTCCGTCGCGGCCGGCGACCTCGCCCTTGCAGGCCAGGCACCGCTGCTGGTGCTGGCGGAAAGCCCGGCGGACCTGTTCCGCGCTGAGCGGGGCGGGCGTGATCTGGCTGGC
Source organism: Streptomyces misionensis (assembly GCF_900104815.1). NCBI lineage: Bacteria > Bacillati > Actinomycetota > Actinomycetes > Kitasatosporales > Streptomycetaceae > Streptomyces > Streptomyces misionensis. Next base: position 149,603 of record NZ_FNTD01000003.1, on the reverse strand, counting down.
GGCCGGGGCGGGCTTCACCTTCGGCTTCGGCAGCACCTTGGTGGCGCGGCGGGAGGCGGTGGTCGGAACCGCCTCGATCAGCGTCGTACGCCAGGCGTCGACCTCGACGTCGATGGTGACCTGGCGGTTGGTGCCAGCCGTGCAGCGGCGCGGTTCGGCGGTGTTGGCTCGGCCGGTGTGGTGGGGGGCCAGCTTCGGCGTGCCCAGCATGCCGGTGATCGGGACCCAGGTGGAGCAGTCGGGGCAGACCATGTGCTCCTTGCCAGGGGTCAGGTCGATCTGGTTGGCCTTGAGGCCCGAAGCGATGATCGGTGGTCGGCTGTTGACGTTCGGGGTGCGGGTCTTGCGGCGGCGCTTGCGGGCCTTCTGCATGGCGGGCGTCGTGGTCGTCATTGGGGACTCCTCGTGATCGGAGGGACGGGGCGTGTCGCGGTGCTCTCTCCGCCCGCCAGGCCGCACGGGTCGGCCCCGGCGTCCTGATGGACGGACAGCGCATCTGCGCTGCGACGTGCAACGCGGGAGCCACACCAGCCAGAGGACTGGTCCGGGGGATTTGGTGGAGCTATCAACCCCGGCCCTCCCCATGAGGGGAAGGGGCTTCCTGCGATCTTGCAAATGGTCAAGCAACTGGGCATTTAGCTAGTAGGCTTAGATTGACTACTCAATGCCCGACGCAATGAAGCATGCACGCTGCGCGACGTGGGGTCAAGTCCTTCGGCTAGATTGACTAGTCATTCCCTGGCATGTAGACATCTCCCATGGCAGTCAGCGGCAGGGCACGGGCCCTCTACCAGCGCATCGCGGACAAGATCCGTGCCCAGATCACAGACGGGACCCTGGCCCCGGGTGATCGCCTGCCCACGGAGGCCGAGATTGCCTCCGAGTGGGACACCACTCGATCGACCGCCGTCCAGGGACTGAAAGTACTGGTCAACGAGGGCCTCATCATCAGCGACCGCCCTCGCGGCTACTTCGTCCGCAGCAAGAGGCCGATGGTCTACAGGCCACAGGGCGAGTTCCGGAAGCGGCCGCTGAGCCCGGAGATGGATCAGTTCCTCACCCAGATGTCCGAGGAAGGCCGGGAGGCCAGCCAGCACATCGAGGTGAAGGTGGAGGCTCCGTCGCGTCAGGTCCGTGAGCGTCTCCAGCTCCGCGAGGGCGAACTGGTCGTTGTCCGCCGACGCGTCCGCTTCATCGACGGCATCCCGTACAACACGAACGACAGCCACTTCCCGCTGTCCCTGGTCCAGAACAGCGAGATCATGAACCCGGACGACATCGCACGAGGTGCGAACGTCGTCCTGTCCGAGCTGGGCTACGAGCAAGTCCGCGCCCTCGATGAGTTCCACGTCCGCATGCCGACCCCTGAGGAAGCCGACCGGCTGCAACTTGGCCCCGGTACGCCTGTCGCAGTGCATCTGTGCACGGGCTACACGAGGGAGGGAGAACCCGTCCGCGCCGTGGTCAATGTCCTGCCCGGCGACCGCCACGTCATCACGTACGAGCGCAGCCGACCGCAGCTCGAAGGCGCGCCGACCATCCGTCAGGCCACCGAGACGGACCTGCGCACGGTCACCGGCCTGTGGGAGCACGCCGCATCGTGGCTCAACAAGCGCGGGATCGATCAGTGGCAGTACCCGCCGCGCGAGGACCGTATCAAGACGAACATCGAGGCCGGCGAATGCTGGATCGTCGAAGCAGACGGGGCCCCCGTGGCGACCATCACGCTCGACGAGCACGCCGACGCCGATTTCTGGAGCCCCGCCGAGGCCGCTGAACCCGCCCTCTACGTACACCGCATGGTCGTACGCCGTGACGTCGCGGGCCTGGACCTCGGATCGGCCATGCTCGACTGGGCTGGACAGCAGGCCCTGAGTCAGGGCAAGGAGCTGCTGCGCCTTGACGCGTGGCGTTCCAACGAAGCGTTGCAGCAGTACTACGCCGACCGCGGCTTCACGCACGTACGAACCGTAGAGGCCGACGGGCGCAGTAGCGGTGCCCTGTTCCAGCGCCCGGCCAACTACGCCCGAGGCACCGGACCGGTGCTTGAGACGGCAGCGTCGGATACCAAGCACTAGCATCACCCCCTCGCTGGACTCGAACCGCCATTTCGGTTCTAGCCCGCGGGGAGCCACCGGTTCCATAACTGCCATGTGGCCGGGCGAAATGGCCACATCAGCCACAGGATTGAGGCGGGATGGCACAGAAACCACGGGAGCTGACGCCCTGGTTGTCCCCCCTGCATAACTGGGGTTACGAACTGCGGCAGCTACGTCAGACGCGTGGACTGACCCTGCGCGGCCTGGCCGAGCGAGCACGGATCGACCACAGCCACCTGGGGCGATTCGAGCGCGCTGAGCGGAAGGCTGACCGAGCGCAGGCCGCGCTCCTGGACCAGGTGCTGGGCGCCAACGGGATGCTCTTCCGGCTGTGGGAGCGGATCGACGACGATCGTTGCCATGTGGCCAATTCGCCGGCTTATGTGGCCAAGTCGTCTGTGGATCTGGCCCTGGCCTTACCGGACGAGGCAGCGTCGGACGGTGAAGGGATCTCTGTCCCCTGTCGTCTAGCTGATGGGTCGGTGGTTTGGGTGGCTCTGGATCGGCGTGCGCTGCTGCGCGCGGGGGTGGGGCTGGGAGCCGCTGCGACGGTCGGCGTCGGTTCGCCGGCGTCCGCGGATTCACGCTCGGTACCGGGGCTGGTTCGCAAGGCGCGGGCCGCGTCGGCGTACGGCTCGACGCCGGTGGAGCACCTGCGCCGCACGCGCCGGGTGCTGATCGACACCGACAACCTGCTCGGGCCCCGGCGTGCGGTCAGCGCAGTGCGCGACCACATCGAGGTCATCCAGGTGCTCCGACGCGACGCCAAGGGCGTCGACCGGCATGACCTCATGGAGCTGCAGACCCAGTACGGCGAACTCCTGTCCTGGCTCTACCAGGACCTGGGCAACCCGAAGGCGGCGTCGTACTGGCTGGACCGGGCGATGCAGTGGTCGCAGACGGTCGGCGACGGCGACCTGAGCACGTATGTCATGGCCCGCAAGGCCCAGCTGGCCGGCGACACCGGAGATCTGGTCGATGTGGTCGACCTCGCCGAAGCCGCCCAGCGGATGGCGCGGCCACGCAGCCGACTCGCCGCCGTCGCGCGCACGTACGAGGCCTACGGGCACGCGCTGCGCGGTGATGCTGACGAGAGCGAGCGGGCGATCGACGACGTCCGCAACGTCCTCGATGGCGCCGCCGCCGACCCCACCCCGTGGGGTGTGTGGCTGACCGCGTCGTACGTGGAGATTCACCGCGCCCAGGGCCTGGAGGCTCTGGGCAAGCACGCCCAGGCCGCGGAGGCGTTCGCCGCCGCGATCCGGATGATGCCCGACGGCTACCACCGCGACCGCGGCGTCTACATGGCTCGGCAGGCCGTTGCGCTGGCCGGTGCCCGCGCCCCGGAGCAGGCCGCCACCATCGGGATGCACGCGCTGACCGTGGCGGAGGACACCGGCTCCGGCCGCATCACCAACGAGCTCGCCCGCCTCGACAAGGCCCTGATCCCCTGGCAGCGCGAGCCGGTCGTAGATGAGTTCCGCGCCGCCTTCGACTCCACCCTCGTACACGAGACTGAAACGGAAGCCTGAGCAGATGACTGCCCGCCCGTACGTTCTGCTGTCCGCCGCCATGTCGGTCGACGGCTACCTGGACGACACCAGCCCCGAGCGGCTGCTGCTCTCCAACGCTGAGGACTTCGACCGCGTGGACGAGGTGCGTGCCTCCTGCGACGCGATCCTGATCGGCGCGACGACCATGCGGAAGGACAACCCGAGGCTGCTGGTCAACTCCGAGGAGCGCCGCGCGAAGCGGCTCGCGGAGGGTCGGTCGGAGTACCCGCTGAAGGTGACGGTGACGGCCTCCGGCGACCTCGACGCTGACCTGAAGTTCTGGCACTTTGGGGATCAGAAGCTCGTCTTCACGGTCGACTCCGCTGTCGACAAGGTGAAGGCGACCCTCGGGGACCTCGCTGACGTGGTCAGCCTCGGCCCCGAGCTTAACTGGGGCTTGGTCCTGGACGAGCTGGGGCGCCGTGGAGTCGGCCGACTCATGGTGGAGGGCGGCGGCACAATCCACACCCAGCTCATGTCCCAGAACCTGGCCGACGAGGTCCACATCGCCGTCGCCCCGCTGCTGGTGGGGCAGGCTGGCGCCCCGAAGTTTCTGGGCACCGCCGACTACCCGGGCGGGTCGACCGCCCGTATGCGGCTGCTGGAGACCCACGCGATCGGCGACGTCGTGCTGCTGCGCTACGCCCCGAAGGATCGGGGCTGATGTACACGCCCGACCGAGACCAGGACATCCGCTGGATACAACGCGTGATCGATCTTGCCGCGCTGTGCCTCCGGCCGCGGGCTCCTACTCGGTCGGCGCAGTCATCGTCGGTGAGGACGGCCCCAAGCTGGCGCCCGGATCTGTCTAGCCCATACCTCAGCGCGTTGTGGTGACGACACGTCACGCACAGGTGTGCTGTGCGGATCTCGGGAACGGTAGAGTGACCAACAGCGTTGATCAAAAAAGAAGTGGCCCCGTCGACCGGCCTTGGCAAGCCGGGAGGGGCCACGGGCCGACGGACTTTGTGGAAGGAGTCCGAAGGCCTGCCGAGCACCCTTTTCGCGTGAAGGAAGGTGCCGACGTGATCAGGGTACCCGTACCCATCACCGGACACACAGCACCCCGCCGTGGGGTCAGTAGCCATGCCGGCCGCTGGTCCGTCGACGGGGCGTTCGTGATGTCTCAGACGTCCCACACCCCTATTGAGGGGGCGGTTATGACGTAAGTCTTCAGGGGCGGCGCCTGCTCGGCAGGACTTCTGGCCGCCCCGGGCTTCGGTTCACCGGTGATTGCCGTCACCAGGACCTGAGCCCACCTGCTCTCCTCGAGGTTGCCGCCTCTTGGAGGAGCTGCCCGCCCCGGTGCCACCCGGCTGCGAGCGGTTCGAACTCGGTTCTCCCAGAACCCGAAGCACCGCGAAGGGGCTTCGTCATGCCGTGAGGCAAGCCCCTCGACACAGGAGTCATTGTGCATGACCATCCTGCGGGGCGCCAGCTTCGGCATGCCCGCATATACCCGCCATACCACGCAGACCAGCCACATCGCCGTCTGACCGTAGCTGACATCACGTCGTGCGCCGGTCCGACGAGCGCTACCACTGCGGCCAAGCGCCCTGTTCCGTGTGACGGGACCAATTCCAATGTTCTTAACCGCCTGACGGGAGCGCCGGGAGTAATCGGGGCTCGGCGGGCTCCTTCCACAGGCCGTCACGTGCAGGGTCGGCGGGTGGATCAGGAAACGCGCGTCTCTCCGGCCGGGGTGGGCCGATGAGCAGCGTGGCGGCACCGGCCGCCGTGCTACTCCCTTCTCCGCGTCCGTCGGTCGACGACGAGGGCGTCTCCGTGCTGCCCGGTCTCTACGTGCCGGAGGCAAGCCAGTGGCTGTCGACGTCGTCGAGTCGGATCGCGGGCGACGGCTACTCCTGGATGCAGGCGGTCCACTGGGTAGCCGGGTCCGGGCTCTACAAGCCGCGGCGGCACCGCTCGCACGGCCCTCGCTCCTTCGGGCCGACGACCGTGCGCGTCGCCCAGGAGCTCGCGCAGCTCTTTCCGTGCCGTCCGGGCATCGAGTACCTGGTGCGCCGGACCGGGCTGTCGGAGCGGTCGGTGGAATACCACCTGGCGATGCTGCGGGAGGCGGGGCTGCTCGCGTGGATCGTCAAGGGCACACGGGTGTCCGGCGGCCCGGCGCAGGCCAGCGAGTTCGCGCGGATGATCCCGGTGGAGTTCGATGCCGCGCTGGGGATCCGCACGGTGCAGCGCGATGCCGATGCTCCGGCGTACACGCGGGCGGTGTCCGGGATCGCGGAGGCCGGCCGGGAGCTGATGGCGAAGCTGGCGAAGAAGGCGGCCCGGAAGGTGCGCAAGCCGCGTTCGAAGACGTCGTCGAAGGCCCGGGCGAAGGCCTCGGTGAGGGGCGCTGAGCAGGGGCGTGTGACGGCTGTTTCGGATGAGGTCCGTTGCACCCCAATGCAGGTCGGTACCTCAACTGTTTCTTCTGCGGGTGGTACTTCCCTCCCCCCTGAGAGCAAGCTCGCAAGCGGGGCCAGCAAGTCCCCCACCCCGAAGAAGTCCAAGGCGAAGGCCGGCGGCCGCCGGAAGCTGAACGCAGTGGGCCGTCGCTTCCAGCTGGCGAGGGAGCTCACCCAGGAGCTCGGGTGGCTGCGCGGGTGCTCGGTGCCCCGGATCGCCTGGGTGGCCCGGAACGTGGCCGATGCCGGATGGACCGTGACCGACGTCCGCGCCTGGCTGCACTTCCGCGGCGAGGCAGCCCACGTCCGTCGGGGCTCCGGCCTGCTCGCCGTGTTGCTCTCAGGCGGGGAGAACATCCTCGATACCCCCGCCAAGCGCGCCGACGCGATCGAGCGGTGGCGCGGCGCCCTCGAGGCCGCCCGCCGTGACCGTATCCGGCAGGTCCGTGCCGAGCGGGAGCGGTTCGAGGGCGACTGGCAGGCCCCCAGCAGCCGCGCCGTCACGCGCCAGGTGGCGCGGGCAATCGCCTACGTCCACGAGGCGGCCAACGGCGGCCACCGCCAGGCCCAAGCCCCTAGCACGGATGACCGGTACGAGGACTTGGGGCTGGCTGACCCGCAGTTTGAGCAGATGCGTGCGCAGGCGCGAGGTGAGCTCATGCGGGGCGTGACCGACCTGATCGATCTGGCGGTCGACTCCATGGGCCGCGAGGCAGCCGAACGCATCTACGGCGCGGACATGATGCGCCGTGCCCGCCAGCTGGCCAGTACCGCCCGCAGCTCGCACACGACCATCACCCACCGGTAGGAGGCCCAGATGACCGACACCACCCGCATCGAGCGGGCTGGCGCAGACGGCCCGGAGCTGTCGGGCGTCGACCTCGCACGGGTCGCGCTGCGCTCCGCTCGGGAGGCTGCCCGTAAACGCGGCGACAGCGAGGCCGCGATGCCGCGCCGCCGCACCCAGCGTGCCGTGAAGCGCGACGGCCGCGAGCCGACCGGGTTCGCCGCCGTGCTTCAGGGCCTGATGACGGAGCGCGCCTGGGCCATTCCGGCTGCCGGCGGCAGCGTCTTGGACCGCTGGACGGACATCGCGGCCGCGGTCTCGCCCCGGATGCCCGAGCATGTCCAGGCCGTCGCGTTCCACCCCGAGTCCGGACAGCTGGACCTGCGCCCCGACTCGCCTGCATACGCCACGCAGCTGCGGCTGATCACCGCCCGGATCATCGCCACGGTGAATCAGGAAGTCGGGACCGACGCTGTTCGCACCATCCGCGTCCTGGCCGCCGGCGCCACGCCCGAACCCCCCGCGGTGAAGCCCGCCCCGCAGACCGCGGCCGCGCCCCAGACACCGCTGAAGACCCGCGAGATGGCCTGCCACGGCTACCACCAGGCGCTCGCCGCTCACCAAGCAGCACGGCCTGACAGGCACGCAGACCTGCCTAGCCAGAAGGCGATCGAGTCATAGACCCGCGCCCTGCGCGCGCTCAGCCGGCTCGCCTTCCCCGACCCGGACCCCGACGACCAGCCCGGCCCGATCGAAGCCGTCCGCGTACAGCGGCGCCGCCAGGCAGCAGCCGCCGAAGCGGCTGCGCTGCGCCGGGCCCGGGCCGAACGCGCTCAACGGGCCGACTGCGAATCATCAGTCGCGCAGCTGCCGGTAGCGCGGCGCACGGCGTAAATGCGCAGATCGGTCGCATTGCCGGTGGGGATCGCTGGGTCCTGCACTGGGCCCGTACAAAACACGCGCCACGAGAGCGGGAGTCACCCGGGCGAAAAGCCGAGCCCTGGCGGTCCGCAACCGAGGTAAAGCAGAATGACTTGACCACCGGACAACACCGCAGGTCACGAAGTGTCGTCCCCGCGCCCGCGGGGGTAGTTCCTCCCGGCTGCACGCACTGACCGTGGGCGCCGCGTCGTCCCCGCGCCCGCGGGGGTAGTTCTCTACGCCTCCAACGGACCGAGTCCGCTGGACTGTCGTCCCCGCGCCCGCGGGGGTAGTTCCTCCAGGCGCGACGGGCCTGGTTGGCCCGACCGGTCGTCCCCGCGCTCGCGGGGGTAGCTCCCGCACGGCACCATCGACGCCGTCAGCTCCAGGAGGCGCTGCGCCGCATGAGCGCGCGCGGCGACGGCCCGGTGGTCGACCTGGGGACCGGCGCAGTCGTCGCCCGGGACGGCCGCCTCGTCACCGACCAGGACCAGGCGGACCCGCTGCTCGGGTGTATGGAGTGCGCCGGGGCCATCGCCCTCGGCTGGATGGGGGCCATTGCCCGGCACCCCGGCGACCCGACCGAGCCGGTGTGCGTGATCTGCGGCGAGGGACAGGCCACCCTCACGGCCGGCCAGTGGTTCGCCCGGCTCGGGGTCCTGGTGGCGCTGCGCACCGCCGACGGGCAGCGGCGCACCTGGCGTGACGACGCCGCCATCGGGCTCGGCGCCATGCGACCCGGGCTCCGTCTGGACAGACGACGACGCCCCGCCGGACCGTACCGGCGGGGCGTCGTCGCGTCAGCGGGCGTCCGTCTCGGCGCGCTGCTTGCGGCAGGCCGCGCACTGGTCGGTGCACAGCGGCGCGTACGTGCCGGGCTTCGGCAGCGACTGGCCGGGCGCGAGCGTGACCGCGTGTTCCGGGCCAGGGTGACCGCAGATGTGGCACATGGGCATCACCTCCTTCCTCACCCCTTCGGCTTGAAGGGGGGCGCAGCACAGTACGGGAAGTCCGTGAGCCGCATCACATCTAGCCTGCTACGGGGCGGTCTTCTTCGCCGTCCGCCGCTTCTCCTGCACCAGCAGCCAGGGGTTCTCCGCGCGGGACTGGGCCCGGTCCAGGTACTCGCGCTTGACCACGGCCGACCCGGCTTTCCAGCGGCCCTGCTTGGTCGGATCGCCGCCGACTGCGGCAATCCGCTGGGCGCCGGTGCGGCGCTGGGAGTGGGCGCTGATGTCCTGCCAGTTGGGCAGGCCGGCCGCGAAGGCGCGGCCGCGGATCATGTCGTTGATGGCGTCGCCGGTGACGTGGTCGCCGCGGGCGGTGGCGGTGCGGCGGTCCTGGAGGGTTCCGGCGACGGTGAGGGCGCGGTAGGCGGGGCCGCTGCGGATGCCGAGGCGCCGCAGGCAGTTGAGCCACTTCCGGGTGGCGTCGACGGGGCACATCAGGGGGTCGTCGGGGTCGGCCGGGATGTCGGTGTGCTCGCCGTGGGCGTTTTGGTCGGTCTTGGACATGGCGACGTAGTGCGTCACCCAGTCGTCCTCGACCTCGATCTGCTCCAGCAGCAGGTCGGCGAGTTCACTGCGGCGGTGGAGGCCGCCGCGGCCGACGAGGAGGGCCCAGCGGTCGCGGATGCCGATGGGGTGGCGCTGGTCGCAGGTGGCGACCATGGCGCGGTAGTGGTCGTCGGAGATGGGTGGTGCCTTCTTTACCTGGTTCCGTCGGTGCCAGTTCTTCGCGTACTCCTTGACGAGCCGGTTGACCTCGGTGGTGCCGGGCTTGGCGTCCTCGGGCTGCATGGCGCGCACCGCGCTCTTGTGGGCCCGGATGGTGTTCGGGCTGTACCTGCCCTGGGCGATGAGGGAGGCGATGTACTCGATGTACGTGGTGGTCAGGCACGGGACGGCCACCCGGCCCATCTCGGCGCACCAGTCCTCGAACATGCCGCGCTGTGAGCGGCGGTTCCGCTTGGTGTTCTCCGGCAGGGACTCCTCATCGATGAGGCGGGCGGCCTGCTCGGAGAGGTAGAACTCTTGGGGCGTGTACTGCGGCCGCTGTGTGGTGGGCAGTTCACCGGGGCGCAGCACGGTGTGCTGGGTGAGGACCGGCCGACCGAGAGCGCCGCCCAGGACGATGCCCGGGTCGGTGAGCGCGGCCGGCAGGTGGTCCTCATCGACCAGCTCGGCGTCTACGACCTCCTCCTCGTGCAGCTCCATGGGTTACGCCTTGCCGAGGTAGGCGCGGGCGATGAGCAGGGCGCTGCGGGCGGGGTTCGGGAACATGCCCGGCTCGGCGAGGGTGTCGTCGTGTCGGCCGAGGGAGGTGGCGCGCTCGGCCGTGCCTCCCGCCCGTTCGAGGATCTCGGCCCGAACGGTGAGGAATTCGGCGACCTGGGCCTCGAACGGGCTGCCGGCGGCGAGCTGTTCGGCGGCGGTGCGGATCTCGGCGACCTCGCGCCGGATGCGGGCCGCGATGCCCTCGGCCCGGTCCACCTCCATGGCGCTGGCCGGCCGCTCGTTGCCGTGCCAGTCGACGCGCGGGGGCAGGGTCGTCACAGCGGGTCTCCTCTCTCAGGGGCGCTCAGACAAGCACCCCCGTATATTGAAGAATATACGGGGCTACCGGCGGTAACATCCGGAGAAGCGCGACACCGGCGGGGCGTGAGGGGGAGTCAGGAGTCGTGCGACGCACGCGATGCGCGGCACCGCACCCTCTGCAAAGGGCGCGCCCCGCTGAGGGGCGCCGCGGCGGTACCGCGCATCGCGTGGTGGAGTCAGGCAGGCCAGGGGCCGTCCCACCGAAACGGTACGGCCCACACCCCCGCGGGCGCCACCTGGCGCCGTCACCCGGGACGCCGACGCATCAACTCCACCCCGTAACGGCGCGTCGGCGCGGTCGTTGAGCCCGGTGATGTGCTCGCCGGGCCCGGGGAGCACATCCGCCCGGTGCAGTCTCGTCCGCCAGCGGTCGGCGGCGCCGGGCGAGGGTGCCCTGGGACCCTCGGCTCCGCGTAGGTCGACCTACGGAGCCGGGGGTCTCGCCGCTGAAGTCGGCCAGCCTCGCTACTTAAACGACGAAGATCAATCCCGGCGCCAACCACGGTTCGATTGATCCCCAGGGCCGGAACAGGGCCATACGCCCGGAACATGTTACTCACGGTAACCCCGGTAGGTTAGGGACTTCTGACACTCTGTTGGCGGCTCCCGCGTTCGCGGCCGCGCCTCGCCACCCTCACGCACGGGGTACATGTGACCGACCTCTTCAACGCCCAGCTGTCGAACGATCAGCAGCGCCTGCTCCATCAGATCGCCGCACCGTGGCTCGCCTACGGCGAACCGCCGCTGTGGGGCCACATCCAGCACCACTTCGACGCCGACCGCATCGATGCCGACAAGGTGCTCGCCTCGCTGCCTCGGATCGGGAGCTCCACGCCGTTCGGCGCCGGGTACGGCTTCACCGTCGGCCCGCGGACGGCGCTCGCCGAGACGGACGTCGTCCGGCTGACCGTGGCCTCCTCCCTCGTCCTGCCCGAGGTGCGGATGGTGGTGGGCGAGCCGTTTGTGCGCGTCCTGCGCCACATGGTCAAGCTCCACACCGACAAGCAGTTCTCGCCTCACGAGATCACCAACGCCCAGCTGCGCTCCGAGGAACTCGCCGAGGCGATGCCGCACCTGAAGCCGGCGTTCATCCACATGCTGCCTGACCTGCTCTCGTACGAGCCGTGCATCTCCATCGCCGGCAGCAGCCGCGCGTCCAACGAAAACTCGTGGTGGGTGGGCATCAACCGCAGCATCCTCGCCTTCCGCGACGTCAGCAGCGTCGAGGACTACATCGAGGTCACCAGCCGGATCGTGGTCGAGGAAGCGGCGAAGTACACCCGTGACTACGTCCGCGATCACTACGTGCAGTTCGGCCCCATCCTCCCCGAACCGGAGCCGGAGCCGGCCGAGCACGAGCGGGCCCCGTACATCGACCCCGCCCTCCTGGACGACCTGGAGGACGCGGCCAAGCAGACCACCTGGAAGGTGCACAAGCTCCTGGACCTGGCCCGGGAGCTGAACGCGAACCACGAGGCCGGCCACCCGTACGCCAGCGCGGCCCTGGTCCGGGCGATCCTGGACCACATACCCCCGGTCTTCGGGTTCAGGGAGTACAAGCAGCTCGCCAGCCAGTACGTGTTCGCTGTCCGCCGTACCGACGGCGCGCACGCGAAGAAGCTCCTCGACTTCCGGGACATCGCCGACGACGCACTCCACCGCCCCATCAGCCCCAACGTCCCAGTGATCCAGATGGGCGACCTGCCGGAGCCCGCCCGGCTCAACGCCATCCTCCAGGAGCTGGTGGCCGTCCTCCGCAAGAGCGCTTCGGGCACCTGACTGGCGGCGAGAGGAGGGCGCCCACGACGCCTAGCCGGCTGTGAGGCCCAGGCTCCGACCCGGGGCGCAGTCCTCGCAGGCGTGGAACATCCTGGGGTCCTTCTCCAGCGCGATCCGCGCGTCCCGGGCGCTCATGTGCCGGACGCTGCGGCGGATGGTGGTGCAGCCGGCGCGGTGCACAGTGGCGCCCTCCGGGTGGTGGATGTGGATCGGGGGCTCGACGACGTACTGCTGGGCCTGGCGCTTCTGCTGCTGTTCGAGGTCGCGGATCTTCCGCCGGGTCGACTCCAGCTGCCACGCCAGCCACTCCTCCAGGGTGTGGAGCTTGGCGAGACGTTCAGCGGGCGGGAGATCGGACATAGGTTCGATTCTATGCTTGTAGCTGTGACCAGCACATCGAGCCCCGGCCGCTACCATCTCCTGCTCACCACGGGCGGTCGGCCCGTGGTGCACGGGTGGTGGGACGACAAGGCCGAAGCGCGCCGGAAGCTCGTCTCCTGGGTCGGTGCGTACGGCAGTATCCCGGCCGCGCGCGTCGCCCTCACCGACGAGGAGGCCGGCGAGCAGCTGGCCGCGTGGCCTGACGAGGATCCCGCCAGCGGCCCGGGATCCGGTGCCTAGGAGTCGTCGCTCGGGTGCCGCACGGTCGCCTTCGCGGCCATTTCCACCTCGTACCGCACCTTCCCCTCGGCCTCGGCGTACTCGGTGACGGCCTGCTGGAAGGCCGCGGCCGCCTCGACCCAGGCACTCCGGGCGGTCTCGCGGTCGGTGTCAGCGGCCAGGTACCGGGCGTGCGCGTCCTCGGCGGTGCGCTCCAGCGTCACGAGGTCTTCGAAGGTATGTGCCACCCGTGGATCGTATGCGCCGCACGGCGTTCCCGGTGATCCGCCACAGCGTCCGGCGGCGGCTGAGCGGGCGGCGTTCTGTAGCCGGGGCTCATTCGCTCCGCGAGGGCGCCCGGCTGCTCCTGCGCGGCAGGGTGAGGCAACTGCATGAGGCCGAACGCGATGGCCAGGTTCACGGCGGCCGCCGCGGCGGTGTCCGGCTCCGGGCGCGTGCCGAACAGCTCGTACTCCAGCACGGCGATGGTCAGCGGGTCGGAGCGCGGCCGCGCGGGCCGGCGTCGGAACCAGGGCATGGCACGACCATACCGCCAGAGGCCAGCGGGCTGCACCCGTCACAAACTCGTCACGTCTTCACTACGCGTTTTCCACGGGTGCCACGATGACGCTCATGAGACGAACGATCACTACGACGGTTCTCGGCGCCGTCCTTGCCGGTGCGCTCCTCGTGGGTTGCGGCTCCAGCGGGCCGTCCGACGCGCAGAGGAAGTACGCGGACGCGGCGGCGGCCGCGGACCCAGACGACTTCGGCGGGATGAAGACCGACGACCTCGCCGGCACCCTCGGGGACGAGGGCAAGGAGCTGTGCGGCCAGCTGAAGAAGGGCGGGTACGACGACGCCGTGGCGTACGCGAAGGAGGGGTTCTCCGCGAAGGCGGCGGCCGCGTTGGTGGCCGCCGCGGTGCTGGTCGACTGCCCCGACCAGAAGTCGAAGCTGCCCAGCTGAGAACACCGGCTCACGCCGGGCTGGCGCAGCGGAATCCCGTGTCGTTGTCGGACATGCGGTCGGCGGCGTCGTTGAACAGGGCCGGGGCGGCGCGGGTGAACGGGGAGGTGAACGCGCTGCCCTTCAGCTCGTGCCGGCCGGGCTCGGGTTCGGTGGCGGTCCACTCCCAGACGTTGCCGCACATGTCGTATGCCCCGTAGGGGCTCACGCCGGACTGGTAGCGGGAGACGGGCGTGGTGCGCCCTATCCCGGAGTCGTGCACGTTGCACTTCGCGGCCGTGGGGGCGTCTCCCCACGGGTACGGGTTGCCCTTCGGCCCTCGGGCGGCCTTCTCCCACTGCTGGCTGGTCGGCAGGGTTTTGCCGGCCCACTGGGCGTAGGCGGCGGCGTCGCTCCAGGTCACCCAGACCACGGGGTGGTCGAAGATGTCGGCCGGGCATCGTCCGTTCGGCCAGTGCCGCGGGGCCGGGTGGCCGGTGGCACGGATGAACCGCTCGTAGTCGGCGTTCGTGGTCGGGTAGACGTCGATGAGGTACGCCGCGGTCCAGGTCGGCGTCCCTGCGGGGCCTGCGAGGTAGATGCCTTCCTCCACCGGGACCATGAGCTTTCCGTCCACCGGGCTCTTGGTGTACTGCGTTTCCCGGCGCAGCAGCTGCTCGGCGCGGGCGTCCTCGGCGGCTGCGGCTGCGGCGGTGTTCAGCGCTGCGAACCGCTCCTGGACCGCGCGTCCGGCGGTGGCCAGCATCGTGTCCAGGGCGGCCTGGTTCCCGGCCCGTGGCACGACGGCCTCGCCGCCGGCCTCCCAGCGCACCAGCATCCGGTGGCTGACGCCGACCGCGTCGGCGAAGGAGCGGCCGTTCATGCGTAAGGCGGTGCGCAGGGCGCGGATCTCGCGCCCGGTCCACCGTGGTACCCCCGTCATCGTGGCCTCCTACAGGCGCTCGCCCGGGATGGCGAGGTAGGCGTCCCTGAGCTGGGTGAGGAGTGGGTGCTCGGTTGCCATCGGGGCGTCGTCGATCGTGCTGATGGCGCGCACACCGATGGAGGTGTTCGTCGCGAACGCGGCCTGCATGCCCTTGGCCTGGGTGAGGGTGAGCGGGGTGGTGTGGTGCTGGCCGGTCTGCTGGAGGAGGGCCAGGGTCACGCCGGGCAGGACGTCGGCCTGCGGCCAGACGATGCCGTTCTCGCCGATGAAGCCGACGTTCCAGGTGACGCCTTCGGAGACGTGCCCGTCGGGGCCGACGAACAGGGCGTCGTCGTAGCCGTCGAGGAGGGCCGCACGCCGGGTGTGCAGGGCGCCGAACAGGCCGAGGTGTTTGACCTCGGCGAGGTCGCGTTCGTAGGGGGCGCTCTTCACGCGCAGCGGCGGCATGGGGAGGTCGCCGGTCGGGCGGACGGTCACGAGGACGCTGGGGGTGGTCGCCTTGTCGGGGCGCCCCATCTCCACGGTCGGGTCGAAGATCGTGACGCGGGCGACGAACGAGCCGGCGCGGTCGCTGACGGTCTCGCGGACGTAGTTCCGGACCCGGTCCGGGTCGAGGTCGGCGCCCAGCACGGTCTTGCAGTCCCTGACGAGGCGTTCCAGGTGAAGGCTCAGGCCACGAACGTGCTGGTCGTCCACGCGCATGGAGGTGAAGTGGCCGAAGTTCGTGAGCGCGAGGGCCAGAAGGGCATCGGGGTCAACGGATCGTCCGTTCAGGGTCGCCATGTTCATCAGCATGTCAGCACGGGGGCGGTCTTCGCGGGGCGGTCCAGAAAATGGTGGGGCGCTCCCGAAGCGCGGGGTGACCTGCTTCGGGAGCGCCCGGGGGAGGCTCAGGGGTGGGTGAGGGTGGCCGTGTTGGTGTTCGCGCCGCACAGGACGACGCAGACCTTTTCGCCGTTGCCGGGCCGGTAGCTCCGGCTCGGCGTCGCGCGGCGGGCCGCCAGGCCGAGTTCCCGGCCGCCCTGGTCGGGGGCGAGGAGGGCGGCGAGCGCGGTGGCCGCGCCGTGCTCGACGGCGAGGCGGCGGTGGTCCCACAGCGTCTGGCGGGCGTGGACGATGTCGTCGTCGGAGACGAGGACGGACGTGACGTGGTCCTGCTGGGCGGCGTGCAGGGCCATGGTGGAGGTGCGGCGGGCGCCGAGGGAGTCGGCGGCGACCGAGTTCACGGGGACGTCGACGGGGTGGCCGGCGGCGAGCGCGGCGTGTAGCGCGCGGCAGTGCTCGGGCTCGACGGCGACGGTGCGGATGCCGTACTGCTGGGCGGCGGTGGCCACCCCGGCGAACAGTCCGCCGCCGCCGACCGCGACGACCACGGTGTCCAGGTCGGGGAGCTGCTGGTGGATCTCCTCCATCAGGGTTCCGGCGCCGGCGGCGATCAGGGGGTGGTCGTAGGCGTGGGAGGCGAGCGCCCCGCTCGACGCGGCGTACCCCTCGCAGGCGGCGGCCGCCTCCGCGTACTCGGCGCCGGTCAGCCGGACGTCCGCGCCGTAGGAGCGCAGCCGCGCCACCTTCACCTCGGGGGCCGTCTCCGGGAGGAACACGGTGGCGCGGACGCCCTGGGCCTGGGCGGCCCAGGCGCAGGCGAGGCCGGCGTTGCCGCCGCTGGCGATCGTCACGCCGGCGTCCGGGAGGGTGCCCGCGTCGCGGTGGGCCTGGAGGAAGTTGGCGGCGCCGCGGGCCTTGAAGCTGCCGGTGTGCTGCATGAACTCCAGGGCGAGCCAGACCTCGCAGGGCTGCTCGGGCCGCTCGTCCAGGGGGTCGCGGTGGCCGGTACGGACCGCGCCCTCGTCGAGGCGGGTGAGGGTGACGGGCCGGACGCGGCCGGCGATCCGGTCGGTGGCGGCCTTGATGTCGCCGTACGTGAGCTGGTGCACGTGCTGCTCCTGCGGTGGGTGGGTCATGACCAGGCGATGAGCTGGCCGGTGGTGGTGATGGCGAGGAAGAACGCGAAGGCGACGCGGCGCCCGGCGGGGGCCGGTTCGACGGCGTGGAAGTTCGCGGGGTTGAACAGCAGGCCGTCACCGCATTCCGGGGTGAGGCTCACGCTCTGGTAGTCCTTCACGGCCTCCGCCTGGTAGCCGTAGGCCTCGCGGTGCAGTTCGTCGGCGGGCTCCCAGCGGTGGCGCCACACGGTGGTGGCCCCGCCGTCGGCCGGAGCGGACACCCAGACGTTGAACGCGAGCTGAGCCACCACGTCCTGGTCGAACAGGCCGCCGGGGAACTCGCGGTTGATGTCGTCGTAGTGGATCAGGGCGCCCGCGTTGATCTCGCGGAGGGTGCCGCCGAACACCGGCCGGCCACCGATGGTGGCGGGGGAGACGGCAGCGCCCCAGGCGGTACCGAGCCGGGCGAGGGAGATGGCGATCGGGTCGGGGCGCATCCCTGCGCGCTGCCAGGCGGCGCGGGCGGCTTCCGCGGCGGCCCAGTACCTCGGGGCGTCTAAGCGGCCGTCCGGGGTGCGGTAGTCGTTGAGGGCGGGGCCGAACCGGAGGATGCGGGTGGGGACGCGGGCCGGGTCGTAGTCGGCGGTGGGCAGCCGGTCCAGGGCGGCCATCGCGGCCTCGCAGGTCGCGGGGTCGAGGAAGTCGGGGACGCGGACGGCCGCGACGACGCCGGCGCCGAGGTTGGCCAGGTGCCGGTCGGTGAAGGACTTGGCGGCCTGGGCGGTGAACAGCGGATCGAGTGCAGTGCGGGACATGTCGCCTCCGTGAGGATGCACGAACCTACCGTTGCGGTACGGCGTACCGTACGCTGACTCGCATGCCACGGCAATCCGCATACCTGGACCGCGCGACGCCTGAACGCATCGCGGAAGAAGCGCTGTTGATCGTCGATCGGGAGGGGCACCAGGCACTCAGTCTCCGGGCGCTGGCCGCGTCCCTGGGGATCGGGGTGGCCTCGTTGCAGCGCCGCTGCACCGACCTGGCCGGACTGCTCGACCTGGTGACGGACCACCTCGCCGCCCAGCTGCCGGAGATCCCTCCCGGTACAGACTGGGCCGTGGCCACCGAGGCGCGGTTCACCGCCCTCTACAAGCTGCTGACGGCCCATCCAGGGCTGGTCGCGCTGCGCGGCGACCGCCCCTGGCTCGGCCAGAACCTGCTGAAGCGGCTGGTGGAACCCCAGCTCGCCGACTCCCTCGCCGCGGGCATGACCCCGGTCGAGGCGATCACCGCCTACCGGCGGCTGTACCTGCTCACCCTGGGCAGCGCCTCCTTCGTGGACCACCGCGACCCCAAGTCCGCGCAGGCCGCCACCCGGCGCGCGCTGGCCGCGCTCGACCCGGAGGAATTCCCCGTGCTGACCGAGCACCTCAGCACGGTCCTGCCCGCCGTGGTCGACCACGACGTCTACTACGGAGCCCTCCGCCAGCTGATCCGCGCAGCCGCCCCGGCCGACGGCTAAGTTCGCCAGAAGTTCCTTCCGCACCGCCAGACCAAGGTGTTCTCTGGTCATCACCTCGACACACTCAGTGACGGATGGTTCATGGGCATGACGGCTTTAGGAACCCCCCAGCACGCACCGCACGGAGCGGACCGGGAACGGCGCGCGGCGGCGGAGCGGTGGCTGTACGAGGCCGCGGCGTCCCCGGCGCTGACCGCCGGAGAGTGGGCGATGCAAGGTGTGGCCCTGCTGACCGCGGGCATCACCTGGGACGCCGTCCGGGCCCCGTACACCGTCCTCGATCCGGGCTTCGACCGCGACACCACCCCGGAGCTGCTGCGTCATCGCCTCGCGGAACTCCAGCTGTCCGCGGCGGCGTTCAGCGCCTACTACCGCCCGCACTTCTACATCCTGGTGCCACCGGGTACCGACCGGCGCTGGCCGCACCGCGACAGCCCAGCCGGGGTGGAGTGCCTGGGCAGCGCCCGGACGTACATCAACCACATCGGGGTGCCGCGCCTGGACCGCACCACGCCGCCCGGCCCGTTCTGGCTCATCCCCCCGGACCACGGCCGTCGGCTCGCCGACCCCGAGCGCCTGCGCGCGGTACTGCACGCCTGTGCCGAGCAACTGGACCAGGCGCCGAGCACCCCCTGAACGGGCGTCGGCCGCGTGTGTCCCCCGTCGCGCGCGGCCGACGCCTCCCTTTTCCGCCTTGTCACCGCGAGAGAGACATGTCCGCACTCCGTATGCACAAAGGCCGCCCCGTCCCCTACATCGCCGCGTGGAGCGCCGAGGAGGTCCGCCTCCCGCGCGTGCTCGCCGTGTCCGGTGCGCTCGCCTTGCAGGGGCAGCGGCGCGCGGCCGGACTGCTGTGGAAACCGTGGCGGTCGAGACCTGGGGAGGGGGAACCGCGCCTCGGTGTCGTCCACGGGCCGCGGCAGCGGGAGTGCATGCTGCTCATGCGGTGTCAGGTGTGCTGGAGCCCGGTCACCCGCAACGTCCTCGGCTGGCCGTGGCTGGTCGAGGAGCACCGCGGTGACCCCGGGTGGCCCGAGCGCGAGGTGACGACGCATCCGCCGACGTGCGAGACGTGCCAGCCGGTGGCGATGATCCAGTGCACGCCGAACCGCGGGAAGTTCGTGTCGCTGCGCGTCGGCCAGGTGCTCACCGACGGGGTGTACGGGCAGCTGTACGAGCCGGGCCCGCGGCCGGTACCGGCCGGGAAGCCCCAGACGCTCTTCAACGGTGACGCGAGGCTGCGGTGGATGCTCGGCGCCCAGACCGCGGCGACCCTCCTCGACGTGGCGGTGGTCGACACGCACACCCAGACACGGGTGCCCCGAGAGGCGGTACGCCGATGACCGCCCTCGGGGCACCCGTCACACCGGCCGTCGACGCCGACCAGGTCCGGCGTACGTACACCGCGGTCCTGGGGGCCCCGGGGACGATCGGTGACGAGCAGCGGGCGCACCTCGCCGGCATGCTGCGCGGCCAGTTGCAGCTCCTCGTGCCCGTCATCGAGGCACGGCTGCCGGGCATGGCCGGCAGGTTCAACCGGAGCGCCGCCCAGCACGTCCTCGCCGAGGCCCTCGCCGCCCTGGCCACCCCGATACGCGGCGCGCTGCCGGACGAGTCGGTCTTCGACTTGGCCGTGCTCGTCCGGTCGCTGCTGGCGCTGTACGAGTACACCGCTGCGGCCTGACCCATGAACCCCCGCTCCGGGCCGGATGGCAGTTACGGGCCGCTGTTTTGGGCCCGGCCCGGAGCGGGCCAAGCTCCCGGACGGGCTGGCCGACCAGCCCGTCCGGGTCCGACCCGGACGGCCCGCACCCCGAGACGAGCGGGCCGGGGCCACGAGGCCGCCGCGCGCGAGTAGCTCCCCCATAGACCCCTGCCCGGCGGCCGGGATGTCACCGGTTCGGCCGTCGGGCGGGTACCAGGCACCATTCCCGTCAAGGAGAGGAAGCCGTATGTCGCAGGTCAAGATGCCCGCCGTGGAGGCCGTCGCCGACGCCGCGCAGCGCATCCTGAACGACATCAAGACCGACCGCGAGTTCGCCGCGTTCCGGGCCGCGAGCCTGGAGTACAGCGAGGACTGGCAGTGCTTCACGGGGTTCCCGGTCGTGGAGCGCTGGAGCCTTGAGGCGGACGCCAAGCCGCTGTTCGAGGAGGGCCTGCGCGCCCTCGCGCTGAAGGCCGCGGTGTACGACGCGACCAACGACGACCAGGCGGCGGAGATCGCGATCGCCGTCCCGGTCGATGAGATGACGCACGCGATGCTCGCCCAGGCGCAGCTGCTCACCCGGATCGCGGCCCGTGTCGGGGCCGTCATCATCCACCAGACCGACCAGGAGCACACCGACTTCCGCGTCGGCGGGTACGCCCACGACTGCTACCGCGCGGCGTGGGGCGAGCCGCCGGTGCGGTACTGGCTCGACCACGAGGAAGTCGTCCGGCGCCGCGACGTGCTCGCCGGCCTGTATGCCAGCATCGGCATGGGCCGCTCCGGCCGGGAGCACAGCATCACCTTCGCCGGAGCCGCGGCCTAGCTGAGCGCGGCGCGCAGAACCGCGGTGACGTCTGTGCCGGGGTCCGAGGCGAGCAGGATCTCGGTCGCCTGCCGGATCAAGTCGGCGCAGGCTTCCGGCGGCGCCGCGTCCAGCGCCGCGCGCACCCACGCGGGGACCTCGCCGGCCTCTACGGGCGGCGGGGTCTCCCACGGCAGGGGGAGACCGTGTGTGGCGTACGGAGCGGCCGGCAGCCCAACCCGGTCGGGGTGCACGCATACCGGCACGTCGGCCGCGGTGAACCGATGGCCTGTAGCCGGATCGAACGGGCAGTCCCGGGAAGGGCGCTCGACGACGTCGAAGTGGCCCCCTGGCAGCCGCAGGGACGGGCACACGCCGCACACTGGGCGACCGTCACGCGCGAACGGACCATGCTGCTCGGTCATCCGCGTCTCGCCTCCTCTGACTCAGTGGACAGCAAGGTAGCCGGGCCGTGCCCGGCCTGTTAGCCAGACGGCCTCGGACACGCTCCTCCATCACGGGAACGAGGCTGTCGCGCTACGACCATGGGGCAGTGCGGAGCGGGGTTGTAACGATCTCGACCAGTTTGCGCCGCCCGTGGTCATAGCGGCGGTGGTAGACGCGTATCTCCTGCCAGGCAGAGCAGCGGTGCGCGTTGAACCGCGTCCTCGGCCGGCGGGCCCCTCGAGCCCGAAGGCCAGCACGCCGCCCCGGGTCGGTGCACGACGGGAAGCTGTTGAGGTTCCCGGCCCCCGAGCGCAGGATGACCGGCGTCCGTTTACGGTCGCCACTCGA
Source organism: Streptomyces misionensis (assembly GCF_900104815.1). NCBI lineage: Bacteria > Bacillati > Actinomycetota > Actinomycetes > Kitasatosporales > Streptomycetaceae > Streptomyces > Streptomyces misionensis. The sequence continues at coordinate 128,189 of NZ_FNTD01000003.1, read as the reverse complement.
CCGCCTCACCCTCGTGCTCTGCGGGCAGCTTCACCATGCGCACGTCGTCAGTCAGCTCATGTCCCACGCCTGCCGAGGTAGTTCCCTGAGCCGGTAGTGCTCAGGGACTTGCTTGCAGTCATCCTCGGACCCACGGAGGAATCCGATGTGGCGCAACTCTCCCAGCGAAAAGCCCTGGTGGTCCGCGAACGAAGTAAAGCAAAATGGCTTGACCGCCTGACGTCATCGCAGGTCACGAAGCGTCGTCCCCGCGCCGGCGGGGGTAGCTCCCTGATCCAACGCTCCAACGGGAAGCGCGAGTGGTCGTCCCCGCGCCGGCGGGGGTAGCTCGCCGAGGGCCTGAGACCGACCCACCTACTGCAAGTCGTCCCCGCGCCGGCGGGGGTAGCTCTCCGGACGGTCGGCGGACGAAACCGGCCCTCCGGTCGTCCCCGCGCCGGCGGGGGTAGCTCCCGACAGTCGGATCCGGCGCCACCTGGATCGTCGTCGTCCCCGCGCCGGCGGGGGTAGCTCCGGACAGTCGGCGCCGTCGACACCGCATGTCAGGTCGTCCCCGCGCCGGCGGGGGTAGCTCTAGAGGACGCACCGCAGCCTGCACACGGGAAGAGTCGTCCCCGCGCCGGCGGGGGTAGCTCCTTCGAGCAGTCGATCACGATCACGCTGACCTCGTCGTCCCCGCGCCCGCGGGGGTAGCTCCTCCAGGGCCGCGAAGCCTCCCGCACGCTCCGCGTCGTCCCCGCGCCCGCGGGGGTAGTAGCTCCCTGCATCGCCTGCACGTACTGGTCGCAGCCCGGTCGTTCCCGCGCCCGCGGGGGTAGCTCCCTACTCACGTGAGTAGGCTGCACGACCCGAAGGTCGTCCCGCGCCCGCGGAGTACCTGCTGGCCGTGCGCCTGGAGCAGCTGCGCGAGCGGGTGACGGTCCGGAGTGAGGCGGCCGTGCCCGCGCCGTGGACGGACCGGCTGCCGGAGCTCGCCGCGCGCCCGCTGGACTGCGAGGCGGCCGGGGCGGTGATCGCGTGAGCACCGAGCCGAGCGGAGTCGACCTCGCGCGCCAGGCCCTGGTCGCGGCCCGGGAAGCGGCACGGAAGAACGGGGCCGCCCGGAAGAAGAAGCCGAAGCGGCGCACCGGCGCGGTCGTACGCCGCGACGGCCGCGAGCCGCTTGGGCTCGGCAGCGCGATCAGCATGATGATAGCCGAGCGTGGCACGGTTGCCCCGGCCGCCGGCGGGAGCGTCCTCGCGCAGTTCGCCGACATCCTCCACGCGGCCGCGCCGGAACTCGCCGGGCACGTCCATGCCGTGGCGGTCGACGCGGGCACCGGCCGCCTGGACGTCGCCACCGACGGCGCCCGCGTACGGCACGAAGCTGCGCTGGAGCGCGGCGAAGCCCGTCGCGGCTGCCAACGGGAGGGTGCGTGGCGCGAGCGTCCGCACGCTGCACGTCCTGGCGCCCGCACCCGTGAAGGCCGGGCCCGCCACGGCGGCCGCCGACCCGGCTCGGCCGACCGTGCCCGCCGCGCCGGTGAAACGACGGACCCTGACGGACGGCTACCGCCGTGCCATCGAGGCGCACCGCCAGGCCTGTCTGGCTGTCAAGGATGGACCCCTCGATCGCCGAAGCGGTGGAGTGGCAGACCGCCGCCATGCGGGAACTGGGCCGCCGCGCGTTCCCCGAACTGGACGTCGTCGCGGACGAGGCGCCGACCTCGATCGAGGCGCCGAGATCGGCGGATGTGGTGGCCGACGGGTGCTGCTGCTAAGCATTGGTGCCGGTCAGAAGAGGTGTCCGGCGACCTGGTGCCGGTCTCCGCGGCCTGGGCGAGCTGGGAGGACGTCCCGGCGGCGGAGGCGATCACTGCCGTGGCGTTCCTCGGACGGCTGAGCCTGCGCGGTTGCTGGCGCACCCTTGGCGGCAGCCCCTCCGAGATGTCGAGCCGAACACCCCGCCTCTGAGGGGAAACTGCCCGGTGCCTGCTCGCTCGCCGCAACCTCCGGCACACCCCCCGCATCGCCGGGTGTCCAAGATCAGGAATCAAGTCCCGTTGGTGTCCCCACCAGTGGGACTCCACGGAAGCTTCACAGACTGAAGTACAACCATGGTCAAACCATGGAGATGATCACAGTCGACATGGTCCCCGTTATCCACTTCCTCACCCTTCACCTGGTGGCACGTCATGTGCCGATCGCATAGGAAGGGGCGGCGACGTCGAACGCATGTCGCAGCCATCCAAGAGTCATTGCTGGTGAAGTCACCGGCGTGAGAGGACCACACCCGTGTCCTGGAAAAACTTAAGAAAGGCCCAAGTCTGTATCGGCAGATGGGCGGAACAGGGTCAGCAGGGAAACGTCTTGCCTGGTACGTCCAGAAGTAAGCCCGTCCTTCGCCGGTTGGCCATCGGCGTCGCAGCGCTGCTGTTACTGGGATCTGGAACGGCGACCGCAACTGCGGCCGGTGGTGGGGGCTTCAATCGCAACCTGAATCCGAATGCCGCACCGTCGACCCGGCCGGCCGCCGGGCCAGCGATGACACCCCTGACCGCCACAGCGTCCCGTCCCGTGTCCGGCAAGACTCCCACGGCTGGGCCGGGCACGAAGGACGCCTCCGGCGTCTGGCAGGTCACCACTCCGAGGGTCAAGCTCAGCAACACCGTGACCAACGCCGACGGCGGCACGATGGATCTCACCTTCGAGGTCTGGACCGCCGACTCCTCGGGGAACGCCAAGACCCAGGTACCAATCAGCAGTGGCCAGTACGGTGTCGAGGTATCCGGCTACGTCACGTCCGGATCGCTCGCCTCCGTGACCGTGGGGGCCGGATACCTGAAGCCGAACGTCGACTACGTCTTCCACACCTCCGCCTACGCCAAGGAAAGCGGTCTGTACGAGACCTCGTGGTCGCCGTGGGCACGATTCCGCGTCACGATGCCCGTCGACTTGACGCTGCCCAACCCCAACGCCTCGGCGGTGAACCCGGACCAGTCCGCCCAGCCGTACACGAAAACGCTGGCACCGGCCTCCCCGTGGACGGCCACGGCCGCCCCGAACCGCGATCGCTCCACCGATCCCGGGTTGTTCCCGACCCGCTGCACCACCTCCTCGGACGGAGTGAAGGTGTGCGGCAAGGCCGAGCCCTACAACGGCCGTAACTTCACCCTGCCCCGTGAAACCGACGCACAGAAAAGGGCCGCGGCGACATCCTCCTTGGTCAGCAACTGTGACCCAGCCAACCCGCCGGCAGGGGTATGGACCACGCGGTTCGAGGAGTGCTCGTCGTTCACCCTGTCGTGGGAAGCGATGATCAACAACGCCCCCGTGGGCACCGTGAAGGCACTGGTGGTCAACGAGCGCAAGCTCGATCCGCAGTCCGGGAACATCACTGAGCGGATCAGCGTCACCAACGTGGACGTTCCGGCAACCATCCCCGCCTTCACACTGGACGCTCCCGTCATCGACTGCGAGCCCTCCGGCAACTGCGACGTCCAGAGCGTCAGCGGCTGGCAGGGAGCGGCCTCATGGGTTCCCGGCGACCACCACACGGTTACCTCGGACGCCTCCTACGTCTGGGGACCGACGCTCACCGGACCGTCCTCTACCAACCCCGAGGTGATGAAGCTCGGTGTCGCGGTTGCGCTGCAGGGCAACCCGAAGCTCCCGGCACAGACGGTGGAGTCGTCCCCCGCCGTCTTCATGGACGTCGCGAACGGCGACCTGGAGAACGGCGGAGCTTCCGACCAGATCCGGTGCGACAACACCAAGATCGTCAGTCAGGCGCCGACGATCGGCTGCGTGTTTCACAACTACGTGCCGACCTACACGTTCAACGCGGCGAAGTACCCGCAGGCCTCGGCACACGCCTGGCTGATCCAGCACAAGCTGACCAATCACCCCGGCAGCCTGGCCTACGGCAAGCCGCTGTACTTCCTGGCCGACAGTGACATCAGCGGCAACCGGACGGTGATCTGCCCGACCGGATGGGCAGCGGCCAACGGCGACACCAGCGCCCTCAACAGCACGACAGACCAGCCCAACTGCGACGAGTTCGCGTTCAACTCCACCTACAACAGCGGTGGGATGCCCTCGCTCGCGGGCGGCCTGAACCCGGTCAGCAGCGGAGACGCCTGTGTGCAGACCTTCGCGAGCAAGCAGGGCAGCACCGTCCACCTGTTCAACATCGACGGCCATACCCCGACGTGGAAGGAGGTCTGCGGACGGTCCGCGATCTCCGGGAGCGACAACAGCGGTTCGATGGCCGGCTTCGCGGCCTTCAACGCGAACCAGCGCCTGCTGGACCGCGACCCGTACTGGCTGAACACGAACATGAGCGCGGCATGCTCCAGCGACAGCACGACCGTGAAGTGCACCATGACCGCGAACAACCAATAGCACCACGTCGCTCACAGGGGGCGCCGCGCCGCCAGGGCGTGGTGTCCCTGTGAGCTCCGGCTCACACCGGCGAGGGCAGGTGTACCGCGGGCAGCAGACCCTGTTCGATCTCCCGGCGCGGCAGCGACAGCCCGAGATGCTCACCCACCGCCGTGAACAGCCGCCTCGCCAGTTCCTCGTCTTCATCCTCAGCGTCGTCACATCCGGGGAAGGTGGCCCGCACCGCCCCGGTCTGACGCAGGGCCGCGTCCAGCGTGGCGAAGGCGCCGAGGCGGTCCACGAGCGGGAAAGCGGTCTCCAGCACACTGTCGCCGGGCCCGATGGCCCTCACTTCACCGGCCGCGTCGCCGTAGCAGACCCACGGGGCCTCGACCAGGAAGCGGTCCAGGCACACGAATTCTTCGCCCTGCTCCATCAGGGTGTCCTGGCCCAGCCGGTCAAGGAAAAGAAGGTGCCAGGTAGACCGCTCCGTCTCCAGAACGTATGTCCACTCGCCGCTTCGGCCGAACATCGCCACACTGTCGCCCAACGCCACGCCTCGCCGCTCGAAGTCCTTGAACAGCGGAGCCCGTTCAGCCCTGAGCCGGTCAGCACCGAGACGGACCACGAAGTCCACCGGGTCCACACCGCGCACCGCCGTGAGGGAGATGTCCGCGAGCATCCCGTCCTTGACGACCGCACCGCTGTACCAGTGCTCGCCGATCCACCCGAGACCATCACCCATCGTGCCTTCCCCTTTCCTCTGCCCTGGCCCACACGCTACCGAGCCGACGCGAAGCCGGTGCTGGCCAGGCAGTACATCACGGCGCGGAAGCCGTTGACCATGAACTGGTTCCGTTGGTGATCTCGTCGAGTCTGGAACCGTTCGATGGGGTGCGGTGCTGTGGACGCTGCTGATCTTGACCGTCAAGTCCGGACTCTGTCCGGCTGTATCCCGCCGCCGCTGGTCGACCGGCTTCTCGAGCTCGGCCATGAACAAGAAGTGGAGTCCCAGGCGGGTCAGGGCGAGTGGTTCGGCGCACGGGCGTGGGCCCAGCTCCTCGGTGAGCGCCGCCAACAGGACCGCGCGCTGGAGGTCCTCGCCCCGTACGTCGCCACGGGCTGGTGGCCGGCCGCCCGGGCCCAGGCAGAACTGCTGGAGAGCTGGGGGCGAGCGCGGGAAGCGATCGCGCTGACCCGCCCTCATGCGCAGGCCGGTGACCGGATGGCGCTCGACTTCGTAGGGCGCCTCATGGGCCGCCACGACCATGGCGCCGAAGCCTTCGAGCTGCTGCGCCCCGGAGTCGAGGACTGGTTTCTCGCCGCTGTGCTGGTGGACGCCGCCGCGCTGCTGACCGCCTGGATCACGGTCGACCACCGCTGCGACAGCCCATGGTGCTGCCGAGGCGGCCTGGACGCCGACACCGCACTCGGCCTGCTCGCCCAGATTCGCGAGCGCCAAGGCCGCACCGAGGACGCGATCGCCCTGCTACGCGCCCGGCACAGCACCTCCGTCAACGGTCGAGACCAACTCGCAGATCTGCTGGCCAGACACGGCCGGATCGAGGAACTGCGCGAGTACGCGGCCTCCGACGGACACGGGCACGCCGCGCAGTGCCTGGCTGAAGTGCTTGAGGAGCGCGGCGACCTGGAGGGCGCGATCGCCGTCTACCGGCAAGAGGACGTTGCGTCGACCCGCCGCTATCACGACCGAGTGCTGCTTGCCGGGCTCCTGTCCCGTCACGGCCGGGGCGACGAGGCGATCGCGGTGATGCGCGCCCTGGCGGACTCTCCGGGCGGAGCGGAGGACTGGGTCGTCGCCTCGCTGTGCACCTTGTATGCCTAGCATGGCCGCGCCCAGGAGGGTCTGTCCCACCTCGACGCCCTCAAGGAACGCCGCAGTGGAGAGGAGGAGGGGGACTTCTTCAGGATGCGGCTTCCCCTGCTGGCCGACTGCGGCCTGCTCGACGAAGCGATCGAGCAGGCACAGGCACACCACGAAGGCGACACCTGGTACGCGGCCTGGTCCCTCTCAGACGTGCTCGCCGACGCCGGCCGAACCGAGGAAGCCGTCGCTGTCCTCGAACAGCACCCCACCTCCAACAGCTCCGTCCTGGCCCAGCGCCTCATCGACCTCGGCCGCATTGAAGACGCCATCCGAGTCCTCCAGAACCGGCCAAACGCCCAACCCGCCACCGACCCCTACTCCAACAAACCACCGTTTGTCGACGATCACGTAATTCCCCACCCCGGCGGTCACGTAATTCCCCAGGTCCTCGCCCCAGTCGGGTCTAGGTTGGCGAGCATGACCATGCGCGGGTGGAGCTATCGCTATGTCGGGCCGGCCGAGTTGAGGAGCCTCGTCCGACCGGACGGCGAGGGTCAGGGCATGCGGTCGCCGGCGAACTTCCACGAGTGGGTCTCGGCTCGGACGGTGGAGGAGTTGGCCGAGCCCTTCACCTTCGTTATCGATCAGGCTGGGGTCCTGCGTCTCGCGCCGCGTCGCAGTGAGCATGTGGTGTGTGCTGGTGGAGAAGCGGTCCTTGGCGCTGGCGAGATCAGCTTCCGCGAGGAGTCCGGGCGGTGGGTGGCCGGCGAGGTCAGCAATCAGTCGACCGGCTACTGCCCGGACGTCAGCTCGTGGTCGGCCGTCGTCGAGGCCCTGGACCGGGCCGGGATCGTTCGCCCGTCCGGTTTCACGCACGAGGTGGTGTTCCGACGCTGCCTCTCCTGCCAGCAGCTCAACATCGTGCGCGAAGAGGACTTCGTCTGCGTCTTCTGTGACGAGGCCCTGCCGAGGGAGTGGAACGTCGACCAGCCCGGACGCTAGGCGGTCGGCGGCTTACCGGTCGGAGCCTTGGGCCGCTTGTTGGGCCGGTAGCTGGGGCCGTTCATGATCACCTGATGGCTAGCGTTGATCAGCCGGTCCAGCAGGGACTCGGCGACGACCGGGTTGGGGAAGAGGGGATACCAGTCGCTGGGCGCTCGGTTGCTGGTGATGATCAGAGAGCGTCCCTGCCGCTCGGAGACGAGTTCGTAAAGGTCATCGGCCTGGGATGCGGTCAGCTGGCGCATGGCGAAGTCGTCGAGGATCAGCAGGTCAGGGCGGATGAGTTCGCGCATGCGCTTGTCCCAGGTGCGGTCCGCATGACCGCCGGCGAGCTCGCTGAGGATGCGGCTGGTCTTGCTGAAGCGGACGTTGGCGCCCTGGCGGACGGCCTGGTGGCCGAGCGCCTGGGCGACGTGTGTCTTCCCAACCCCGACGGGCCCGAACAAAATGACGGACTCGCCGGAGTGAAGCCAGCGCAGGGCCGCCAGGTCGCGGATCTGGGCCGCGGGCAGCTTCGGGGAAGCGGCGAAGTCGAAGCCCTCCAGTGTGGCCTGCTGCTCGAACTTCGCCCTGCGCAGGCGCCGTTCGAGCGCGACGGACTCGCGGCGGGTGATCTCGTCCTGGCAGAGGACCTGGAGGAAGTCGAGGTGCCCAAGCTCGCCCTTCTGGGCCTGGGTGAGGCGGGCGTCGAGGGTTTCCAGCATGCCGGACAGCCGCAGCGTCTTCAGCGAGTCGCGCAGGGCGGTGGTCATCACGCTCACCGGCCGGCCTCCTCGGCGCCGGCGTCGGCGTGACCCTGGTCGTCGTGAACCTCGCCGGAGATCTGCAGGGGGACGGTGGCGGCGAACAGGCCCTCGGGGCCGTGCAGGAAGGCCGAGGCTCCGGCGTCGCCGGTCTCCGGTTCCGGGTCGGTCTCCGTCCCGGCGACCAGGATGCCCTTGACGGTCCGGTAGGACGGGTCACCGACCGCGACCGCCTTGCGGCAGGCGGCCTCCAGCCGGCTGTCGCCGTACTTCTTGCGCAGTCCAAGCACTCCCTGGGCGGCTCGGAGCCGGTAGAGGGCGTTGACCTCCAGCAGCTGGTCGATCACTTCCCGACAGGCGTCCCCGACCTGCGAGGCTTGGCCGCGGCACCAGATCGGCGTGCGCATCTGGAAGGCGATCTTCTCGGGCGGGTAGTCGTTTTTGTCTGTGCGTTTGCCCTGCTCAAGTGCCGCGTGCGTCTTGACCAGCTCACCCTCGTGGAAGACCTGGACCATCGTGGCGGTGGAGCGGACATCGACACGGCGGCCGATCAGCTTCCAGGGCACCGAGTAGAGCGTGCGGCCGACCTTGATGTGGATGTCCGGGCCGACGGTGGCCTGCGACCATCGGGCCAGCACGAACGGCTCCTCGGGCAGCGGCAGCAGGGCCTTGGCCTCCACCGCGTCGAAGACGGACAGTGGCTTGGCACCCCCCAGCGGGCGGCACTGGCGCTGACCTGCGACGTTCGTGGCCCAGAGCAGGGCCTCAGCCTGCATGTGCTCCAGCGAGGTGAACGTCCGACCGCTCCAGAACGAGTCGCGAACATAAGGCATGGGCCGCTCGACCCGCGGCTTGTCCTTCGGCTTCGACGCGCGAGCCGGGTCCACCAACGTGCCGTAGTAGGTGGCGAGTTCGGCATAGGAGCGGTTGATCTTCGGGTCGTAGAGGTCCGGCTTGTCGACCCCGGTCTTGAGGTTGTCCGGCACCAGGCGGTGCGGGACGCCGCCGAAGTAGCGGAAGGCTTCTGCGTGTGCGAGGGTCCAGGCGTGCTGGTCCATGTGCGTCACCGGGCGGACGAACATGTGCCGCGAGGCGGGCAGCACCATCACGAACGCCCAGATCCGGTGGCGTTTCCCGGTCGTGGGGTTGATCCACTGCCCCAGGAAGCCGTAGTCGATCTGGGCCTCCGAGCCCGGCTCGACGTCGTCCCGCAGCACCGTGACCTTCGAGCGGGCCGCCTCGTCGGGCAGGTTCTCGTGGACCCAGCGGCGGAACGTCGTCAGTGACACTTTCAACTTGCCCTCGTCGCGAAGGCGTTGGTGGATCGTGGTGACCGTGGTCGTCTTCAGTAGTTCCTTGACGTAGTCGCGGTGCGGCTCGATCTCGCCCCACCTGACCTGGTTCAGCTTCCGGCTCGTAAGCTCGGGGAACCAGCTCTTGAGCAGCTTGGCCCAGTCCGTCTCGCTCATGGGCGGCCCGCCCGGGGTGATCCCCGCCTTCTCCGCCGGCGCCAGGTACTTCCTGATCGTCTTGCGGTCCACCCCCAGCGAGGCCGACACCTGGCTCTTGGACCGGCCCGCGTACCAGTGCACGTAAATCTCGACGATGTCGATCACGGTGAATGTTCTCCTTGCCATCCGGTGCGTCCGTCGGCCTCTCGGCTCGCGGATCGAGGGCCCGCGACGCTCCGAGAGATCCGGGCCCTCAACCCGGGCACCGGCATGCCCATGGGGAACTCGCCCGATTCGCAAGGATGGACTAATCAGTGGTCAAACCACCCGAAGCAGGGAATATCGCGTCAGTTCGAGCATGGTCGGCGGCACCATCGATGGTCGGCGCCCCGGTGGGGAATCGTGACCACGCGGGTGAGGAATTACGTGGCGCTGATCATGCAGAACGTGGGGAATTACGTGACCGCCGACACCGTTCTGACGCTGCTGCGCATCTCCGCCCCTGCTGGTGGAGTCCGCGGTCAAACTTCGGTGCAACTGGTCAAACTTCGTTGAGACGAGTCATCTCCGGCGCAGGCGTCTATCCGTGGCTCGTATTGCGCACGATGGTGACGGCCTGCTTGGTCACCTGGTCGACCACCCCGTAGTCGTACGCCTTCGGCGAGAAATCAAAGACGACCAGGGTCGTGGAGCCCACTTGGGCTATGGCAGTCGTGACGAGCACGACTGCGCCGTTCTGCTCCGTGCCGATCCTTACGATGGCGGAGTCGTCGCCCATGACCGGCTGTGCGAGCGGTGCCAGGTTCATACGGCCGCTTCCGCCATCGAGCGTGGCAGTCAGGTGGGGGCAGGACTTCGATGAAGTCCGCACGTCCTCGACCGTGCGGTGCGCCTGCGCGGCCGAGGCGTGGCTCACCAGGTCGACCATGACCAACTCCTTGCCGTTCGTCGTGGCGGCGGAGTACCCGCGGTCGACCTCTGCGGTCACAGCGTAGGTGGCCGCGTAGGACTGCAGGGCATTCATGAAGGTCTCGCAGGCCGGGCCACCGGAGTCGACCTTTTGCTTCTCGTCGTTCACTCCAGTGCTCCGGGCGGACGTGTCTTCCGTGAGCCCAGGCGCGCCCATCCGAGTCAGGGTCTGGGCGACGGCGGAAAGTTGCGTCTCGGTCAACGGTGCAGAGCTGGCTGCCAGAAGGGAGCTGGACGGTGCGGCCGAGGGAGAAGCAGACGCTGGGGGAGCGGTCGGCGTGGCGGTCCCCGCCTTCACGGCGGCTTTCGCCGTGTGCGGACTCCCGCAGGCCGTGATTGCGCAGACAGCCGTTCCGAGGGCTGCGGCGAGGAGGGCTCCGCGAGTGAAGAGGCGCTTCACTGGACCACCTTTGTGATCATCGTGCCAATGGTGAAGGCAGTGTAGGACCACGTCTGTTGGGGACGTCCTCTCGTTCGAAACGGCAGCACGGGACCAGACGGTCTCGGACGACGGCCAACATCGGACACCACGGCTGCAACCACCTCGCCGCGGTAACGGTCCTGATCGGGTATGGGAGTACCTACGTTACGGCGCCAGGCGGAACGACGGGGGCTGCGCCTGTGGCCGGTCGGCCGCGTCCTCGTCCTCGCCTTTGCCGCAGCGGTCCTAGTGGCCGCCGCGGTGTTCTACACCGGCTGGGACCTGCTCGACGCCAGGGGACTCAAGCCCGAGCACCGCATCGACTCCAAGACGCTGTTCGACCTAGTGAAGCTGTCGTTCGGTGTGGTGGCCGGGGCCGGCGCCCTGGTCGCCCTGATCGTCGCCTACCGGCGCCAGCGCGTGGACGAGGACGGTGCCCTCCGCGAGGCCACCCGGCTGCACACCGAGCGCTTCACCACCGCCGTCGGCCAGCTCGGCAATGAGGCTGCCGCGGTCCGCCTCGGCGGCGTGCACGCCCTGGCGGGCCTCGCCGACGACGCCCCCACCCGTGACCTGCGCCAGACCTGCATCGACGTGCTGTGCGCCTACCTCCGCCTGCCCTACACCGCCGAGACAGACCTGCCGGCGGGCGACGCAGAGGCCCGACACGCGTACCTGGCGCTGCGGGAAGTCCGGCACACCGTCGTCCGGCTCATCCGCGACCATCTCCGTCTGAAGCCCGAGCACCCACACTCCTGGCAGGGGCACGACTTCGACCTCACCGGCATCACGTTCGACGGCGGAGACCTCTCCTATGCCCAGTTCTCCAGTGGCAGGGTCGCCTTCCGCGGGACCGTGTTCTCCGGCGGCACGGTCAACTTCACCGGGGCGCGGTTCTCCGGCGCCAGGGTCGACTTCAGCGGGGCGCAGTTCTCCGGCGGCACGGTCAACTTCGGCAGGGTGCGGTTCTCAGGTGGCAGTGTCGACTTCAGCGAGGCGGAGTTCTCCGGCGCCAGTGTCGACTTCGACATGGTGGAGTTCTCCGGCGCCAGGGTCGCATTCCGCGCGGCACGGTTCTCCGGCGCCAGGGTCGACTTCGGCCTGGCGGGGTTTTCCGGCGGCATGGTCGACTTCAGCGAGGCGCGGTTCTCCGGCGGCAGGGTCAATTTCAGCCCGGCTGAGTTCTCCGGCGGCACGGTCGCCTTCCTCGCGGCACGGTTCTCCGGCGGCACGGTCGACTTCCGCGCGGCAAGCTTCTCCAGCAGCACAGTCGACTTCAGCCGGGCACGGTTCTCCGGCGGCACGGTCGACTTCCGCGCGGCAAGCTTCTCCGGCACGGTCGACTTCCGCGCGGCAAGCTTCTCCAGCGGCACAGTCGACTTCCGCACGGCAGGCTTCTCCAGCGGCACAGTCGACTTCAGCGCGGCGAACTTCTCCAGCGGCAGTGTCGACTTCAGCGTGGCACGGTTCTCCGGCGGCACCGTCAACTTCAGCGACACCACTGGCACGCAGCCGCTGGGCCTCGTGCCGCCAGGCGGGACGCCCATGCCGACCGGGCTAACCCTGCCACCTGCCTGGCATGCAGCCAACTCCTGATTGGGCCTGTGATCCACTCGACTACGGCCCGGCTGGTGACATCACCAGCCGGGCCGTAGTCGCTGAAGACCCGCGTCCAACAGTGCCGGAGCGCCGTCCGGCTCGCCGACGCCCTCGGCGTCGACCACCGACTCCACCGTGACCGTCACTTCCTCGTCACCGCCTCCGTCCCGCCTGGGCCTTGGCGGCGAGCAGTTCCGCGTACTCCCGGTCGGCGGCGGTGAGTTCCTCGTACACGGCGGCGATCTCCTCCTCCGGGGCGGCCTGCCGGGTCAGCACCGCCGCCCGGGTCTCCGGGCGGGCGCCGCCCTCGGTGAGCAGTCGCCACTCGTCGTACGAACCGCTGAGCCAGGCGTCGAGCGGCTCCAGCCGGGCGTGCAGGGCCGCCGCCCGCTCCCTGCGAGCGGCCTCGGCGGCGACCGCGCCGGGGAAGCGCACGGCGTCCAGGCAGGAGCTGACCGCGTCGGCCGGGTGGTCGAGGCGCCGGCTGGCGTGCACCTGGTCCAGGCGGCGGGCGGCCTCCAGCGCCATCTGCACGCTGTCCGGCGGGAACACGGTGCGGCCGACGCGGGCCCAGGTGGTGACGTCCGGGGCCCAGCGCTCGTGGGCGGCCTGCTTGCTGATGCCGGCGGCGTCGGCCAAGTTGGGCCCAGGTGGTGCCCTCCTCCCGTTCGGCGACGACGGCGCGCTTGATGAGCGTGTCGGTCAGTTCTTTCAGGCCGGCGCGCGCCGCCGTCACCGTCAGCGCCGCCGACATGCTCGACCGCCGCGCCGACGCGGCCCGGGCCGCCGTTCTCGACGTCGCCGACATCGACGCCGCGGCGCCGGCGCCGGTGGTGGAGAACTGGGGCGACCACCTGGCGCTGTGGGCCGCCCACCAGGCCGAGCGCGACGGCGCGCTGCCGCTGGAGCGGTGCGTGGTCGACCTTGCCACCCCGGAGCTGAGCGGCGCCCAGCTGATCGGCGTGCCGGAGATGGCCGAGCTCGGCGGCATCACCGCCTCGACGCTGCGGGCCTACATCTCGCGCGGCAACAGCGAGGTGCCCCAGCCGCAGGCCCTGGTCGGCGGCCGCGACCAGTGGGCCCGGGCCGTGGCCGACGACTGGGTCGAGGCGCGCCGGCGTTCCTACGACGGCGTCCGGGCCGTGATGTCGGCCGGCGACCGCGACCAGCTGTCGCGCGGGGCGGCGGAGGTCCGCGACCACTTCGCCGCCGACTTCCAGAACACCCTGTGGGGACGGCCGGACGTGCGCAAGCGGTGGGTCCTGCGCGCCCGCAACGAGGACTCCGTCCGGGAGATCGCCGACGCGCTGGCCTGGAACGTCGCCACCAGCCTGGACCGCGTCCTGCCCACCCACCTGCTGGGCTCCACCATCGAGGGCGCGGTGCTGCACGACTTCGCCGAGGCCATCGACCTGGACCGCCAGGTGCAGGCCCGGCCGAGGAAGCCGGTGAGGGAGAAGGGCTGGCTGCACCTGTGGGTCTCGCGCCCGGTCGCGGCGATGCTCGACTGGTTCATCCGCCACCACCCCGAGTCCGCCCACCACCACATCGGCGAGATCACCCGCGAGGCCCACACCCGGTGGGAGATCCCGGCGGAGGACACCCTCTACACGCTGCGCCAGGCCGTTGCGATGGACGGCAAGCTGACCCAGGAGGACGCGGAGTCGTTCTTCGCCCTGCTCACCCCGCCGGAGAAGAACGACTGACCGGACAGTCCCGACGGGCGGGGCCCGGAGCCACTGATCCTGGCTCCGTGCCCCGCCCGCGACTGTATCCGGGGAGCGGCCCGGTCCGGACAACCCCGGCTCAACACGCGTCCGGGCAGCCTCTCCCCGGGAGAAGCCGCCCCCGCTCGTCCGGCAGCCTGCCCCAGACGCGCACGCGAAGTGCCCGGCGGACCGGTCCCCGACCGGCAGCAGATGACGACAGCAGCGAGTTAGTGCGTCGCGCTTGCCGCCGTAAGTGGGCTTGCCGACATGCGTTGTCAGTGCCCCCCTCTACGGTGACGGTCGAGAGGGGGGAAGGGATGTGTCAGCGGCGGACGTGCACGGTGATCTGGACGGCACCGCCCACCACTCCCGCGCCTCCGGCCGCGGCGACGGCGACAGCCGCGTCATGGTCGCCGGTAAGGGCGAGGACGAGGATGGTGGCGAGGGTCGCCAGGGTGGTGACGACTGTGGCCCAGGCATACGCACGAACTGAGTTGGCCGCCCCAGCTGGGGTACGGTCGATAAGCGTCACGGCTTCCGGTCTCCTTACGACGGAACGGCAGCCCGACGTCAGGCGAGGGGGAGACCCACGCGAAGTGGCTTTCCTAGGGCACGACTTCGCAAGGGTCTCCCTTCGCCGTCCGAAGGGCCTCGGATGTTCATCAGCTTATGGGGGCTCACCGACACCCGACCGACCGTGGCGTACCCGAAGCGCGCTGAAGAGGGACTTCCTATAGCGCACGGCGGGGGACAGGGTGGGCCGCAGCTGGACCGCAGGTCAGAGGCATGATCACGTTTGCGACTACCGTCGTCCAGCCGCCCGACAACTGTGACGCATTGCACACATGCGGAGCGTCGTGGCTCCTATCACCCAACCGCGGTCAGAAGCCGTGCCTGACCTGCATGAAAGCGTGACGATCGATATCGCCCTCAGGTGCTGCGCGTTGGGGCCGAAGACGAACTCCAGGTCATGACGGCGATCTCGTCGTGAACCTTGTTGAAGAACTCGCAGCCGTCGGCGTCGACCTCGCCGTCAAGGAAGATGCCTATCTACCGGGGCCGCGGCCGCCAGCGGGCCTCACTGGCCTTCACGGCGGCGGGCCCCCTCGGCTACTCCGGGCGTTGTTGGTAGGACGGGGGGTCAGAACAGGGCGTCCTGGTCCGACTCCTCACGGGGCAACGGCCCGACGTCCTCGCCCCGCCACTTCGCCTCAAGGTGCCTGCGCCACCCCTTCGGGGGAGGCGTTCGTCGGATACATCGCGTACCGCCACCCCGCCATCGGCACCGCCCTGGTGGTCAGCGCGGGGGTGATGACGCTCCTCTACCGGCCTCGGGGAGCATCGGTACAGCGGTTGGCGCTGAGGACGACCCTCACCAGCGATGACCTGGATCGAAGGGACTGCGGCCATGTCACCGCGCGCGAACAGCACCAACCACACACGGTTGCCCCTGCCTTACGAGCAGTGGTTCACGAGGGCGCGGCCGCACGTCGGTCCGGGCCCCGCAGCGTCGTGGAGAGCGTGCTGCGCGCGGGCCGTCGCCGTGGCGTCCTGCGTACGCGCGGAAAGGGCGACGCCCTGAGCATCATGCGGATCTGCACCCGCGCCGGCGCTTCGCCTGACGCTCACACAGCGCGCAGTCGCGGAGTCTCGGTTACGGCCGTCTCCTCGACCTCGACCACATTGGCGCTCGCGGCCGTCTGCTCGGCGGCGCCCGCGGGCGCCTCGTCGTGTTCGGCCTTGCGGTTGTCCAGGTGGCTCTTGAGCTTCATGCCCGCGTACACCAGCCCACCGCCCACCGTCGCCGACACCGCGGCGACGCCCGCCACAACACTGGTCGCGGAGCGCAGGCCCGCGTGACCGACGATCTTGTTGTTGGTCCCGCGCAGCAGGGCCCGGAGCACGCCGGGAGTGCTCGATTCGGACAGCACCGTCCAGTCCGGGTGCTCGACCACTTTCAGGGTGTAGCGCACGCCGTTTTTGACCCAGCTCATGTCCATGGCGTCACTGTACGGGCGCTCCCCCGCCTCGTGGGGCGGAACCGGGGGTTCTTCGCCGCCGTGGCAGGCGACCGGGGTGTGCGCTCGACGGCAGCCAGGTCCTCCCCGCAGTCCCGGTCCAGCGCAAGGCGCGTCGCGAGTACGAGGACCGAGTCAGCCTGCTCACGCCCTGACCAAGATCGTTCTCATCGCCAACCGCTGTACCGATGTTCCCCGAGGCCGTCTACTTCCTGCTGGGTCCGGGCGGGATGGCGGACCACCATCTCGCTGCCCAGAGAATTCCATCTCACCCTTCCTGTGCCGTGTCGCCTTTCCACCCCGAAGGGCTGGAGAGCAAGGCGCCTTCCACGGGCGTGCTGCCCGAAGGCCAAGGGAGACGGCGATGGACTGGATGGACACGGCGCGGACGCTGGCGGAGGACCCGCTGGTGCGCCTGGCGGTGGGCGAAGGCGTCCGGGGGATCGTCCGGCGTGTGCGGCGCGGCCGCACGTCGGCGACCGCAGGCGAGGCCGGCCACCACGGCGCCGGTCGCCGAGGGAACGGAGATAGCGGTGACGACGGTCGCAAGCGGCGAGCCGCTCGCCGAGGAGCTGTTGCAGGGCGTGGGCAACGAGGGGATGCGGGCGGCGACCCGGCTGCTCAGCGCGCACCGGGACGGCTACTGGCTGCGCCGCCTGCTGGAGGACGAGGCGGCACTGTCGGCGGCCGCCGACAAGCCGGTCATCGACCGCAACGGCACACACCCCTCGGTGAGCTGGGACACGATCGGCCTGCTCCTGCTCTCCTCTCCCTGGGCGCTGAAGTCCTCGCGCAGCGAGATGGCCGTGCTGGAGGTCGCCGCGTCGCTGGTGCGGCGCTGCGGGGTGCAGCTCGGCGCGGTCGTCCAAGACGTCGATGACAACGAGTTCCGGCTGATCCTGCGGGCCCTGGAGGAAGCCGCGTACGGGGACGACGCCTGCTGACGGGTGGCAGCAGACGGATGCCGGGGTGCCAACGGGTGTGAGCTGCGCGTTATCCACGCCGTAGCCGGGCGGCCTGTTGAGCTGCCTGGCGGGCCAGATCCGGGTCGGCGTCGGTGAACGGCCGTACCCGCAGGTGTCCGCCGACGCCCGGATCGTGGCCGCCCGGCGGGAGCAGGCCGACGTCCTGGGCGACGCAGTCGGCCCACCTGCCGTCCGGGCCGCGGCTGCCCTGCAGTTGGCGGATGACCCGGCTCGGTGCCCAGCACGAGGAGGTCGCACCAACGCGGTGCGCAGCGTCCGGATCTCGGCCGTCAACGCTACCCTCGCCCCCGACTCGCAGCACAGGCGCTGGCCGCCGTGCCGGATGCTCCACCGGCCCCGGCCGCCAGAGACTGCTTGCGGGCGAGGCCCTGCAGATCGGACGGAAGCGGCCCCGCTGACGGGGGACAGCGGGGCCTGCCGCCAGTGTGACGGCAACCCGCCAGAGGGCAACGCCGCAGCCGATCAGGAGGCCGGTTCAGGTGCTGCCGAGCGAACGCATCAGCGTGTTGAAGCCGTTGGCCGCAGCGGTCTCGCTGGAGCAGGCCGAGCCCCGGGGATCTCGCCTCGGGCCGCCTACCGTGCCAGATCCGAGGCGGTAAACGGGCATGAGGCGCCGTCAACTCCGCTTTACAGAAAGGCCTGAAACTGTCGAACCAGTCGACATGTCGAGTGGGTCGACATACCGTCAGGGGCATGAACTCCACTGTCGACCCATTCGACACCGAACCGACGGACGTACGCGGCGCCGCGCTGGCCGCCCTGCGCGGATGGGCAACGCGGCGCGACCGCCTCGCCGACAACCGTGCCGACCTGATGGCCGCTGCCTGGTGGGCGGGCACCCGCACCATCGCCGAACTCGCCCGCGCCGCCGACGTCTCCCGCGACACCGTCTACGACGACCTGCGCGCCCGCGGCGTCGAACCCACCGACAAGGCCGCCGAATCCGCCGGCATGCTCCCGCCCTACGCACCGCTCACCGCCGAGCCAGTACGGGAACTCGCCCAGCATGCCTGGTCCCTGGTCCGGCCAGCGATGCTCACCGAGCGACCCAACCGGTTGGCCAACGCCGCCTGGCACCTAAGCATCGCCCTGGACCGGATCGGCATCCTGCTGGAGGACTCCACCGACCCGGACCGGAAGGTGGACGTAGGCGAGAGCCTGCTCGCGCAACTGGCCGGTGCCCAGGAGGCCGCACAGAAGTACTGGGCCGAACTGGACATCCATACAAAGATCATTTGACGGCGTTTCGGACCGCCGTCCCCGTCGGTGGCGAAGGCACGGCCGTGATCGACTCCGCTGACCTGACCCTTCGCTACCCGTCGTCCCAGGAGACCTTCAGCGTCAAGTTCGACCCTGATCCCTTCGAGCCCGCCGGATGGAACGTCGTGAGCAGCGACCACCCGCAGCTGGGCACCCAGCTCACCGTTGCCGAGCGCTTGGCCATCCAGACCGCCGTGCACACGCTCGGCCGCCTCCTCAACCGCCGCCTGCACCCCGACGACAGCGACGGCGGCGAGTCGGCAATGTCCGAGCCGGGCCCTACCGTCCCTCCCGTTCGGCCCTGGCCCTACACGGACACCGCCACGACGGAGGCCTCCCAATGAGCGGTTCCGACGCCATCGCCGCCCACCTGGACGCTGAGCTGGTGAAGGACGACGCCTCCGGCGCGGTGACGGTGTCGGTTGGGCGCTCGCGCGCTACGCGAAGTGCGCGGGCCTGACGGGCGCCGGAGTACCAGGCACTCCGCCCGGCGCGGTCTGGTCACCACCGGCCGCAAGAAGGGCAGGCGCATCGAAAAACTGCGCCGCCAGGGCGATTGGTCGGCCAACTCGCCTGTGTTCTGCGAGTACGTGGACGAGGGCGGGGCGTTCGAGGACGCCGCGACCGAGGGGATCGGCCTGTGAAGACCTGACGCCCGATCACGTCAGCCCGGACGGCACAGGCCGCGCGTGCTGTCCGGTGCGCACCCAGCGCAACCCCCTTCCCGCGGGCAGGGCAGGGGCCCCGCACGGCATCGTGCGGGGCCCCGATGGCGTCTGCTGGCAGCGCGCCGCGGGTTACCGCATGTGGCGCTCGACGCACAGCACGGCCAGGGTGACGCAGCCGGTGCCGGAGCCGTATGCCAGGCCGAGCAGGAACCGGCGGCGCATGAGGGTGAGAGTCCGGCGCGCGCGCTCGAAGCGGCTCGGCTCACTCGGCTCGTCGCTGGCGGCGTCTATCGTGCGATGATGCATGGAGATTCCCCCAAGGGATCGTTCGAGAAGCCTCACCCGGAATCCTGGCGGCCACCAGGAGGGTGAGGCTTTCTCGCTGTTCGGACGAGTTCCACTGTAGGGGCTTGGCGAGCGGTCGCTGGGCGCCTATTGGGCCCCCTCGGAAGCCCCCCTTTCGGGTTCAGCAGCCTTTGTTGCAGGGAGAGTTGCAGCGCCCCCGAGGACGAACCTCGGGACAGGCTCATGAACTTCGCGAGGCGGCTCGCCCGGATGTGTTAGGGGGTGAAGTGAGCGTGCGGCCGCCGGAATGCACGCTTCCACGAGATAGTCAAGATTGAGTAAATCTATGCGGGGGGCGCGGAGCCTCTACCTCGGGTGTCGAAGTAAGCCCGATCAGTCGCCAAGTTCATCCCGCCCGACCACGACGCGCACGCCGCCAGCGAGGCAGGCGCCCCCCTAGAAACACTACGCACCCGGTGACCGTAGCCGGCCGCATCAAGAGGCAGGAGACCGATGAACGGAAACGACTCGCTCGTGCAGGCGCTGACCAGGCTCGTCATCGAGCTCACACGGTTCATCGGCAGCACGATCGACGAGGACGGCGAGCCCCGGGCAGCCGCCAAGCAACTCGACTTCGTGGCCGGCACCTTCGATCAACTCACGCCTGATCAGCGAGGCTCGCTCGCCGAGATTATCCAGCAGTTGGCAGCAGCGGAGCCGTCGGCAGAGCGGCGCGCGTTCTTGGACGTGTTCACCGAGGACTTCGGCCTCATCGACGACGCAGCGTGACCTGGATCATTCCGGTGGCAGGAACTCAGGTCACCCGATCCCAGACTCCTACCAGTCTCAACCCCCGATGCCCGGCGCCCCGGATCACCGGCCGTCCGGGTGGAGCGCGGCGAGATGCCGTGGAAGGCATCACCCTGTGACCTGGATGCTGCCGGAGCCCATGCTCGCCGCCCCCCGCCCCGGAGCCCGTCCTGCCGCCGGGGTGGGCTGCCGAGGTCAAGTGGGACGGTTTCCGGGCGCTGCTGTCCGTTGATGCTGGGCGTCTGGTGCTGCGCTCGCGGCAGGGCACCGATCTGGCGCCGGCCTTCCCCGAGATCCGCGCTGCCGGCGCGCAGCTGCCGGACGCTACCGCGCTGGACGGCGAACTGGTGGTGTGAGAGCCCGGGCGGCTCGCGTTCGAGCGGCTCCAGGAACGGGCGAAGCGGCGGGGCGCTGACGCTGCCCGGCTCGCGGAAGCGCAGCCCGCCCACTTTGTCGCCTTCGACCTGCTGCGGCTGGCGGCCGCCGCCGACAGGCCCGAGAAAGTTGGATCTGCCCCACCGGAGCCTGCAAGGTACTCGTCGACGATGCTGACCCATCACGGTCACGGCTCGCCGACTATTCGCTGGCCGCCGTGATCGCGTTGATGAGGTCGCCGCCGCTCTCTTTCAAGGCCCTGACCGCCTTCGCCCTTGAACAACCAACCTGGGCCATCACCAATTCGATGTCCTTGGGGTCAACTCCGGTCTCGTCGACGGTGTCGTCGGTGTCGGGGTGGTCAAGCTCAGGGATTTCTTCGAAATCTTCTGGCATCAAGTCCTCCAAGGAGCGAAGAAGTACCGATCAGCCCTTCCACTGCTCAGGCACCGTGAAACAGGTGCCCCACGCCGGCACGGGCGGCGTTCGCTAGCCACTCTGCCTGAGAGCTCCCGGCCGGCCGCCGTGGGGTGCTGGGCTCGGTCGTCTGATGAGGAGGTCACTGGAGCGCGGCGGAGGCGGGGGACTCCGGAGCTCCAGGAGCTCACGCCGCGTGTGCCGTTTGGTGAGCCTGCGTACACCTGTGCGCCCGGCGGTGAGAGGTAGGTGGCCGTCCGGGCGGGGGAGCTTGTGGCCATCTGCTGTTCGACCGTGAGGGGTCGTCATGGGCTTCGTCCGCCGCGCGGTGCCACCGGTGCTGCTGTCCTGCCTGCTGCTGTCGGGCTGTTCATCCGCTTCGCAACCAGGGTCGGCGACTTCGGGGAAGGACGGTACGCCTGCGGCGGGGCCGTCCGGCACGGTTGCCTCGCCTGGAGCGGCTGGGATTCCGGTGGGGGCGGGGCCGCAGAAGACGTACGCGGTGCAGCGGCAGCCGGCCGCGGGCAGCTGCCGCTACCGGTACGAGAAGGGCGAGCCCCTCGAGGACACCTCGTGCACACCGGGCGCTATCTCGCCGGCGGTGACGCAGGCGACGCTGGCGTCGACGATCTGCCGCAAGGGCGGCTACACCAAGGGCATCCGGCCTCCGGAGAGTGTGACCGGGCCGGAGAAGCGCGCGAACGCCGCCTCCTACGGCTACACCGGCCGTCTCGGCGACGCCGAGTACGACCACCTGATCTCCCTCGAGCTCGGCGGTGACCCCAACGACGCCCGCAACCTGTGGGTCGAGCCCCCGGACCCCGGCCACAAGACCGGCTCGGGCGCGAACAACCTCAAGGACCCCGTGGAGTCGAAGCTGCACACCGCGGTCTGCTCCGGGAAGACCACCCTCAAGGCGGCCCAGCAGGCCATCGTCACGGACTGGACCACCGCCCTGAGCCGGCTCGGCCTGGCGCCCGCCGATCCGGGGGCCCGGATCGCCGTCTTCTACGCGGCCCGGCTCCCAGCTGGTCAGCGCCCCTCCGTCGCTGCGGCCAACGAGGAGGGCGCACCGACGCCGTGGCACCGCCCGGATCTCGATTGTCGGGGCTAACCCGGCCCCAACCCGCAGCACAGACGCTGACCGCCGTGCCGGATGCTCCACCGGCCACGCCCGCCAGAGACTTCCGCTTGCGGGCGAGGCCTGCGGATCGGGCACCGTGCTCTTTGACGGAAGCGGCCCCGCTGACGGGGGACAGCGGGGCCTGACGCCAGTGTGACAGCAACCTGCCAGGAGGCGGGCTGGAACCCGGCATCCCGCATCGTGTCCCGACAACCGGGCGGATCCGCTGCAACAGCTCCCGCACGCAGCGCACGACCTCCGACGCACCGTATGTTGCCTGTCCTTCCCGCCGACGAGCAGGTGTTCCGCCGACGTCGCCTCGCCGTGTGCGTCCAGCCGGTGGGCTGGTAGTTCACCGGCCGCCACAACCGAATCTACGCGGTCACAGCACTGGCGAGCAGGGACTCACCGGGCAGGCTCGTGACCATGGCCTCATGCGGGCGAGAGCATCTCCTGAAGGATGCGTTGCAGCTCGGTGCGGTCCTGGGCGGTGACCCTCGCCAGCCTGCGGTCGTACTCCGCCGCGAGGGCTGCACGTGCTCGATCGCGTGCTTTCGTGCCCTCGGCGGTCAGGACGAGCCGATGGCGCCGCAGGTCCGCCTCGTCGATCTCGCGGCGGATGAAGCCCTTGGCGACGAGGTTGCGGACGTAGACCGTCACGCTCGCCTTGGGCAGCAGTAGCGCGGTCGCGATCTCGGCCGGGTACGGCGACGCCTCCACCTCGGCCAGGACGAAGAACTCCTTCGTCTCCAGACCGAGCTCGGCCAGCTCCTTCGTGCAGGCATCCATCACGACTGCCAGCAGCCGCTGGTTCAGCGTCCACAGCTGCGCCCCGTCCACCGACATACGGGCCTCCGTCCAGGCGGTACAGTTTCGTATTAGTTCCATATCGTACTAGGTGCTGCCTTGTACTGGACTCCCGTGGAACAACGACCTCACGGAGGAAGGCCACACATGCTTCTGCACCTCACGATCCCGCGCGGTCCCATCGAACTCGCCGCAGACCTCCACCTGCCCGACGACGCCCACAACGGCACACCGCTGCCCGCCGTGGTGCTCTCCACCCCCGGCAGCAGCGTGAAGGAGCAGATCGGCGCCAACTACGCCTCCCGTCTCGCCGCCCGCGGCATCGCGGCGCTCGTCTTCGACCCCGCCCACCAGGGCGAGAGCCAGGGCGAGCCCCGCGACCTCGAAGACCCCTACCGCCGTGGCGAGGACATCTCCTACGCCATCGACATGCTCACCACGACCCCCGGCATCGACCCGCGGCGCATCGGCGTCCTCGGCATCTGCGCCGGTGGGGGCTACGCCGTGCACACCGCCCGCACAGACCACCGCATCAAAGCGGTCGGCACGGTCGTCCCCGTCAACATCGGCGCCGCCCTCCGGCGCTTCCAGCCCGACGGTCCGGTCGTAGCCCTCGACGCCCTCGCGGACGCACGGACCGAAGAGGCCCGCGCCGGCGAGACGGCCCGTGTGAACTGGCTGCCCGACACCCTCGAGGACGCCGCGACAGCGGGCCTGACCGACATCGACACCACTCAGGCGATCACCTACTACCGCACCGAGCGCGGCGGGCACGAGCGCTCCACGAATCTGCGCCTCCTGCGCAGCGACTCCCTCCTGATGGGCTATGACGCGTTCCATCTGGCCGATCGGCTCATGACCCAGCCGCTCCAGGTGATCCTCGCCGGACGCATCGGCAACACCGGCTCCTACGACATGGGCATGCAGCTGTGGAAGCTGGCCCCCAACCCCGTCGACCTCATGGTGATCGACGGCGCCGGCCACTACGAGATGTACGACGAACCCGCATACGTCGACGCCGCCGTCGAACGACTCACCAGCTTCTACGCGAACAACCTGTGACTGCGAGCATGGACGACGCCTCACTGGGCTCGGTACGGGCAAGTATCTGCTGCTGGTCACCAGCTACCGATGGCCCTACACGCCTGCCCTGAAAGTGGAACGATCGCACTAAGGTTCGCCACCTCTCGCCACCGCAACCACCCGTACGGGTGAAGCGTTGCGCTGGATGTGACAGACACGCAGACCAGCCGCGACACCAGTACCCCGCCCCCGTCCGCCGGCCGGCGGCTTCGGCCCTGGCGGCTGCTTCGCCGGCCGCACGACGCGGGCGAGGCGGTCCCGCAGTACAGCGTCAGCGCCGAGCGCCACGACGACGCCCTGGCCGACGACTTCCTCACCATCGCCCGCCGCCTGCCCGCCCTTGCCCAGGCCGCGCTCCGCCTCGCCTGGACAGCCGACCGCACCGCCCTGATCCGCCTGGCCGTCCTCCAGGTCGCCACCGGAGCGCTGATGGCCGTGGGCCTGTACGCCACCCGCGGCGCGCTGACCCCGCTGTTCGCACCCGGCCACGTGATGGACCGGCTCCAGCAGGCGTGGCCGTCCCTCGCGGTCATCACGGCGGCCGCGATCGCCCGCTCCCTGCTCAGCGCGATCACCGTGGCCACCACCGCACGGATCGGTCCGCGCGTCGACTCCCTCGCCGAACTCGAATACCTGGGCGCCGCCACCCGCGTACCGCTCGCCGCCTACGACGACCCGGCCTGGTGCGACCACAGCGAGGCCGCCAACCGCGCCTCCAAGGACGCCCACCTGATGATCGAGGCCCTGACCTCGGTCGCCGCCGCCTTGCTGGGCATCCTCGCCTCGGCCGGCATCCTCACCGGCCTCGACCCGCTGCTGCTGCCCCTGCTGCTGCTCGCCGTCCTCCCGCGCGGCGCCGCCGCCGTCCGCGCCGCGCGCGCCGCCCACCTCGCCGAGCGGCACGCCCTGGCCGACCGGCGCCTGCGGCACACCCTGATCTACACCACCTCCGGGCGCGCCACCGCCCTCGACGTCCGGGCATGCACGATGCGCCCGTGGCTGCTCGGGCAGTTCACCGCCGTGACCCGGCGCCTGGAGGACCACGCCGCCCGGGTCGGGCGCAGCACCGCCCGCTACCAGCTGCTCGGCGACGCCCTCGCCGGCACCGCCACCCTCCTCGTCTATACGGCCCTGCTGTGGCTTGTGGCCGCCGGACGCATCCCGCTGGCCGCCGCAGGGACCGCCGTCATCGCCGTCCAGACCAGCCGACTCCTGCTCAACGCGCTCGTCACCGGCATCAACTCGACCTACAAGACCGGCCTGTACCTCGGAGACTGGGCCAGCTTCCTCACCGACGCACAAGCCCGCACCCGGCTTCCGGCCAAGCCCGCGGCGGTCCCCGCCGACCCGTCCGTCATCCGCGCCGACGGCATCACCTTCAGCTACCCGGGCGCCGACCGGCCCGCACTGGAGAACGTGAGCGTCACCATCCGCCGCGGAGAGGTCCTGGCGATCGTCGGCGCGAACGGCTCGGGCAAGTCGACCCTGGCCAAACTCCTCGCCGGGCTCTACACCCCCACCCACGGCACCGTGACCTGGGACGACGTCAACCTCGCGACCGCGGACCCGGAGCAGGTGTGGTCACGTCTCGCCATGCTGCCGCAGGACATCGCCCGCTGGCAGGTCACCGCCCGGGAGAACATCACCCTCGGCCAGGGCGACGGCGACGACCAAGCGGTGCTCGCAGCCGCCAAAGCGTCCGGCGCCGACGACGTCATCGCACGCCTGCCGGACGGTCTCGACACCAACCTCGCCCCGTCCCACTGGGGCGGCCGCGACCTGTCAGGCGGGCAGTGGCAGCGCCTGGCCGGCGCGCGCGCCTTCTACCGGACCGACGCCCCGCTGCTGATCTGCGACGAGCCGACGTCCGCGCTCGACCCCCGTACCGAGGAAGCCGTCTACGACCGTATCCGAGCGCTGAGCGAGGACCGCACCGTCGTCCTGATCACCCACCGGCTCGGCTCCACCCGGGCCGCGGACCGGATCATCGTGCTCGACGGCGGTCACCTGCTGGAAGAAGGCACCCACGAGTCACTCCTGGAGCAGGAAGGTGAGTACGCGGCCATGTGGCGGGCGCAGGCGCGCACGTACAGCGACCAGCCCCAGACGTAGACCGGCAGCCCCAGGTGGCCCGGTACTCCCGAAGCTGCGGTCGTACGTCATCACGGGAGCTGAGGGCGCTCCCGCAGAGCGCGACTGATGGTCGACTGGTTCAGACCCAGCACCCGAGCTGCACGCCGCTGCGAGCCTGTCAGGTCGGCGACCAGGGCGATCCGCTCGGACCGCTCCCGCGATGCCCTCTGAAGCTTCCGCTGCGCCAGGCGCAGTCCCAGTTCGGCCTTGGCGTAGAGCAGGAATGCGGTCACCTCCTCGTCGGAGCCGAGGTCGCCGTGCAGCATGACGCGGGAGAAGTCGCTGGTGTCGCGGAACGCCGGCGCCGACATCATCGGCGTGGTCGTTGTGGTCGCTGCGGCCCCGGCACTCTGCCCGGGCCGCAGCGACCACAACGACCACGCACTCCCTCGAGCCCCCGGACCCCGGACACGAGCCGGGCTCCGGGGTCAACAACAGGAAGGACCCGGTGGAGTCGAAGCTGCACACCGCGGTCTGCTCCGGGAAGGTGACCCTCAAGGCGGCGCAGCAGGCCATCGTCACCAGCTGGACCACAGCGCTGAGCCGACTCGGCCTGGGATGAGGCGAGCAGCTGGCGCTCGTCGATTCGGAGACGGAGGCCGGATCACCGCCGCCTATGCGGCCCGGCTCCGCCTGATCAGCGCACCTCCTCGTCGCCGCGGCCAACGAGGAGGGCGCACCGACGCCGTGTGTAGCGCCCGAACCTTGGCCGCCTGGCTTTTTACGCGAGTCACGTCATCACTTCGACACGACTCCGGGCGTCGCACGCTCGTGCGGGGAGACGATGTACTCGACTTCGGGAGGCCCCCGCCCCGTGAGCGGGGCGGTCGGCAACGGCACGGCCACGACCGGCTACCTCCGCCCGTAGCCAGCGTCTGTGTCCTCAGCCGGTGCGGCGCCGCACATGTCCGGACGGGGCTCGCCACCTCTGGAGCCTTCGCGCTGCTGCTCATCGTCGTGAACATCCGGAGGGTGCCCACAGCCGTAGTGCCTCCCGAGCTGCTGTCGAACTGCTGCTCCTTGCCGCGCACGAAGCCAGCCGCCGGCGCTGCCCCGGCCCCAACCCGCGGCACAGGCGCGAAACAGGCATCGACCACTGTGCCGGATGCTCCACCAGCCCGGCCGCCAGAGATTTTCGCTTGCGGGCGAGGCCCTGCAGGTCGGACGGAAGCGACCCCGCTGACGGGGGACAGCGGGGCCTGACGCCAGTGTGACAGCAACCTGCCAGAAGGCGGGCAGGAACCCGCCATTCCGCATCGTTCCGAGTATCGGGCGGATCCGCTGCAGCAGCTCCCGCACGCAGCGCACGACCCTCGATGCACCGTATGTTGCCTGTCCTCCCCGCCTACGCGGGGTGTTCCGCCGACGTCGCCCTCGCCGTGCGCGTCCAGCCGGTGGGCTGGTAGCACTTCACCGGCCGCCACAACCGACGTCGCTGCCGGCGCTGCCCACTCGGGGCCTTGCTGGAGGCCGGCATCGTGCGGGCGCGGTTGAGCTTCTAGATCTCATGGTGCCGGGCTCTTTGGATGCGGAGCCGGTCCTGGCGGCGTCACGCGCTCGCCTTCGCCGCGGTCCAGGTCATGGAGCAGGCCCTCGGAGTACCGCAGCAGCGCCCTCGGACGGACCGAGGAAGCCGAGGTGGAGGCGCAGCGGACATACAAGGCTTGAGGACAAACGATGCTCGGCGCTCCAGATGTTTACAGCTGCTCCGGCCGTGGGCGGGCCACTCATGATGCTTGTTGTGTCCGAGCGAACTGCTGGGCGGCGGGTCACGCGAGCCGTCGGATGTTGCTTGATGACGCTGACGTGGACTGTCTGCAGTCGCGGCAGATGCCATCGGGGTGCGCTGGACCGATCATGGGTCTGCCGCAGTCTTCGCATTCCGGCTTCCGCGGTCTGTTGCTCTGGTGAGCGGTGGTAGGCCGTTGAGTGGCTTCCTGGTTTCGGTGATCGCTTCGGTGTTCGATACATCGGTGGCATGGTTGGTCGGTGTCGATGATGACCCCGTCTTCGCATCGCGGGTCGGGGCATTCGCGGCCGCACTTGCCGATGGGGCATCGGTGGGATGCGATGAGCCGTACCGCGACACCGACGGGGTGAGCCAAGCCTGCTCCGCCAGTGGATATGTCGGCGGTCGAGGCGAATCCCCAGGCGTACCAGCGGCGGTTGGCTCGTGTGATCAGTTCTTCGACAGTGCGGTGTTGGTGCTCGCGCAGGATGGTGTCCCGTAATGCTGCAGGGCGCCACCGGGGGAGCAGAGCACGCAGTTCCTTGGGAAGTCCGACTTCGACGGCTTGAACGGCTTGTGCTTGGGTCCGGTTCATCCGCTGGCCGGCAGCGGTGCGCGGACTTCCAGTGGTGTAACGGGTGCGCTTACTACTAGCTGTAGGAGGCCTTCGGCCGGAGGCGACGCTTCGCGCCGCAGGCGCGGTCTCTTGGTGTTGTTCTTCTTGGTCTTCTTCAACCCCCTGGTGTGGGGGTGCGTAGCCCTTTGGCATGGGGGTACGCACCCCCACCACGGGGGGTACGGTCTGGCCTGCTGTTTTGGCGGAGTTTGCTGCTCGCTCCGTACCCCCTGCTGTGGGGGTACGGGAGTGCAGGCCGAGGAAGGACTCGGCCGGTGGCAGAGGTGTGCGGTTCTTCCTTGCCAGGGCTCGGGCGCGGGCGGTTCGCTCGCAGTGTTCTTTGAGCGTCTGGCGGGTGGCTGTGAGCCAGGAGTCGAAGGCCGCTTCGCGTGCGTCGCGTTCTTCCGGGGGCTCGTCGGGGTTGGCTCGGTTGAGGGCGTACCAGTCGGCCATGGACCGCGGTCCGCAATAGCCGACGGGTGGGGTCTGGTGGACGATGTAGCGGTTGCGGCGCACGAGGCCGGTGCTGGAGCGAATGACCTCGACGGCACCGATCACTTCCAGCTGCAGGATGTACTTGGAGACGTTCTCGGGCTTCTTCAGTCCCAGGATGCGGGCGAGGGTGAGCAGGCCCGGCCAGACCTCGTTGTCGTCCCGCGAGGCGTTGAGATGGGCGGACAGCGCCCAGTACAGGGTTCGGGCGTCGGAGTCTGTCCCGGAGAGCAGGACCCAGTCGCCGACCTGGGTGAAGGGGGCTCGCCGGCCGAGAGAAACCTCCAGCGTGTGGTCGAGGGCTGTTGGGTCGTCGGGTACGTGTGTGCTCACTGCGCTGCACCTGTTGAGCGGGGGGCGTTCCTGGGGCGTCTCCGGTCCGCAGTGGCAGGGGAGGGGAGTGCCGGTTCCGGCTGGTCATGCGGAGTGAGCGTGGGGTGATCGCCGCCGGCTTCGGTTGTGTCCTGCGGGACGGGTCTCTGGTGCCGTGCCATCACTCCCCCATTAACATCAGTTCATGACTCCGGTGGATAATAGGCACGAGATCCACCGCGTTTCCAGCAAACTCCCATGGCTGCCGCAGCAGTTGACAGCCGTTCAGTACACTTGTGGTCCGGGTACCCATGAACTAGCAAGGAGTCGGGGGATGAGCAGCGCGACCGAGCAGGGTGCTGGCGGTGAGGTGAGCCGCACTCTGGCGCAAAAGCTCGATCACTTGTTCCGGACCGCGACGCCGAAGGATCAGAAGACGCCCTCCCACGAGGACGTCGCCGCTGCCATCAACATCGCCGCGGGGGAACGGGCGATTAGCGCCACCTACATCTGGCAGCTGCGTACCGGCCGGAAGACTAACCCGACCATGAAGCACCTCGAAGCTCTGGCACGCTACTTCGGTGTCAGCCCTGCCTACTTCCTCGACAACGAGCAGGCACAGCGCATCGACGAGCAACTTGCCCTGCTTCAGGCACTGAAGGAGAGCGATGTGCGCAACATCGCACTTCGGGCACACGGCCTCTCCGGTTCGAGTCGTCAGACCCTGGCCGGAGTCGTAGATCAGTTGCGGAAGCTGGAAGGCCTCGGAGACGACCCGGGCACACGGAGCGGCGAGGCCTGACCGCCGTATCCGTCTGCCCGCCGCGCGACCGCGCAGAGGCGCACTGGCCGTCCCCGCCCGCCGGCACGGGCACAGGCGACTGCGGGCGACCGCATTTTGGCTGTATAGGCCCCCTGTCGCCCGGGGGACTTTGCCAACCCCCGTCAACCCTTCGCTAGTGTTTCGTCACAGACGGTTTCTGAACGAGTCGCGCCCTATCCCGACCAGACTTCGCGCGAGTCCAGCCGATGGCGGCCATCCAACACGGATGTCTTCCTTCGGCATGAGCCGTCGCCAGCTCGAAGGAAGTTCGACCTTGGTTAGGGGGAACGGTTGAAGGTGCGACAGCTTCGTCGCCGCTGCAGACGGGAACTGCAGGCGCTGGACGTGCAACCGCCGCTCCAGGTGGAGGCTCTGTGCCGCGCCTTAGGTGAGCGCCGCGGCCGGCCGATTCATCTGGTGCCCTATTCCCTGCCCGTGCCGGGACCGTTCGGGGTCTGGATCGCCACGGGCGCCAGCGACTTCATCGTCTACCAGCGTGAGACGACGAAAGCCCATCAGGATCACATCATCTTGCACGAGGTGGGCCACATTCTGGCCGACCACCACAGCGACGAGGACGACGATGAGCTGTGGAGCCTGATGATGCCCGACATCGCGCCCGAAGCGATCCGCCGGGCGCTGCGGCGCACATCCTACGACCAGGAGCACGAGCGAGAAGCGGAACTCGTCGCCACCATCATCCTGGAGTGGGCCTCAGTCGTGGACCGGGTCGCGCCGCCACAGCCAACGGACGCGTCGGTTCGACGAGTCCAGACGGCGCTGGGTGACAGGCAGGGGTGGCTGTGATCGTCTCGTTAATCATGCTGGCTTTAAGCCTGGTGTTCGCCGCAGCACTGGGATGGAAGATATTCCAGTTGGTCAAGGCCCCCCGCGACGCCGCCTTGCGCGCGGTCACGCTGTGTCTGATCAGCGCTGCCTGCTCCTTCGTGCTGGCCAGAGAGCCCTTCGCCGACTGGATCGCTTCCGCGGGAGGGCCGGGCGCCCCTCGGCTGGTGCAGAACCTGTTCGTGCTCAGCATGGCGTACTGGCTGATGTGCTTCTACCTGTACTCGGCCGCCGCTGATGCGTCCGAGGGCAGCACACGCGCACGCCGGGAGGCACTCCTGCTGGCTCTCGCCGCGACCGGCCTTCTCACAGCGACCATCACCGCAGGCGTCGGTGACGACGGCGCTAACTTCCGGGGCTCTGACCTGCGCGACCCGGCTCTGGTGAGCTTCTACCTCGTCGCGGATCTATATCTTGTCTACGCCCTGGCCATGGCCCTGCGCTGGACCTGCGCGTATGCCCGGGCCTCCCAGCGGCCATTAGCAACCGGCCTCTGGATCACGGCAGTGGCTATCGGCACCATGGCCGCGTCGTGCACGATCCGCACCGTACTGACCGTGGTCCGTTGGCAGGGGGGCACTGTTCCCCAGGCCGTCACCTGGGCCTCAAGCGTGATGATCGCGCTGGCGGTTCCGCTGTTCCTCATCGGAGTCAGCTACCCCGGAGCCGCTACCCGGATCGCGGCAGTGCGGATACGCCGCCAGCACCGCCGCTTGTATCGCCGGCTGGGGCCGCTGTGGCAGATTCTCTGCGAGGCGTATCCCGAACACACTCTCTGCCGGATGCCCGCCAAACCGTGGCGCGACCACCTGCTCCCGCTCGGAATCCACCGGCGCTTGTACCGCAGAGTCATCGAGTGCCGGGACGGCCTGGTGCGGATCAGCCCCCACCTGTCACCGATCGCAGGCCCGGTGGAGAACCATCCGGGAGGGGCCGACGACCTGGCCGACCAGCTCTTCGCCGCACTGCGCAACGAGCAGCCCCCAACGGCGCCCGCTCAGGCCGCTGCTGTCGCGATGCCGCTGACGCAGAGCCTGGAAGACGACGTGCGGCAGCTGGTTCAGCTGTCGGACGCGGTGAGACGACGACGCGTCGTCGCCAGGGCCCAACACACCAACTGAGGAAACGAAACGTCGTGAACCAGGTACTCATCACCGCAGGACGCATACTGCTCGGTCCCAGCAGCACACACATCAACGACGGCGCCGTCCTCGTCTCCGGCGACACCATCGTGGCAGCGGGGGTACGCAACGACGTACTGGCTCATACGGAACCGGGCTGTCGAGTGATGGACTTTCCCGGCGCCACTGTCCTTCCTGGTCTCATCGACTGCCACGTCCACCTGGCCTTCGACGCAGGACCGGACCCGGTCACTACGCTGACCGACAGCGACGACGCGACCCTTCTCCTGGGCATGGCCGGCCGAGCCCAGCAACTGCTCGACGCCGGCATCACCACCGCCCGCGACCTGGGCGACCGTGGCGGCCTGTCCGTCCGGCTCCGGGATGCGATCAGCGACGGTGCCATGGCGGGACCGCGGATTCTGGCCGCCACCGCGCCGCTGACGCCCCCCAAGGGCCACTGCTGGTTCCTCGGCGGTGAAGTTGAGGGCGAGAACGAGATCCGGCAGAAGGTGCGCCGCAACGCCGAAGAAGGTGCGGACGTCATCAAAGTGATGGCGACAGGCGGAGGTCTGACCCGTGGAGGCCCCTCAATCTGGCAGCTCCAGTTCACCACCGAAGAACTCGCCGTCGTGGTGGAGGAAGCGCACCAGCTCGGTCTGCCGGTAGCCGCCCACGCCCACGGCGTTCAGGGAATCGCCGCAGCGATCACCGCAGGGGTCGACACGATCGAGCACTGCAGCTGGATGACCGAAGACGGCACTCCCGAACTACGCGAGGACCTCATCGCGCAGCTGATTGCCAAGCAGATTCACGTCTGTCCTGCCAACCACCCGAACTGGCAGGCCTTCGCCGACCGAGTCGGTCCCGAAAAGGCCGCTGCGCTGTTCGCCCCCACGCGCCGGATGGCAGAGAGCGGGGTGCAGCTCGTGGCGGGGACGGACGCAGGCATCCCACGAGCGTACTTCGGCGGCCTCATTTCCAGCCTCGAGTTCTTCGAGCATCTGGGTGTTCCAAGGCACCGCATCATCGACATGGCCACGACCAGCGCCGCCTCCGCACTCAGACTGGGCGATCAGACCGGACGCCTCGCCACGGGATACCGCGCTGACATCCTGATCGTCGATGGTGACCCTCTGACCGGCCTGGATGCCCTGCGTGCCGTGCGCCTCGTGCTGGCGGGTGGCCGATTCCATGTCCCGCGCTCCGCCGTTGCAGCATGGGCTCAGCGACCCGCCTCAGCGAAGGAGGCTGACTGCTGTGCATGAGCTGACCAACGGCACCCTCACCGATTTATCCGAACCAGGTGTCAGACCCCCCGCCTAGGCTTGAGGTGAGTTCCGGTAGACGGGTGGAGCGGGGCTCCTGGTTCGGTGCCTAGGGGCGCCCTGCAAAGAAGCTGGTGATGCGTGCAGATTCGCGTTGAGAAGCAGAACAACCCTGTCGCTGATGAGGTGAGCGCCCTCGTGGCGGTCACGCGGCCGATCATCGCGGGGATCTATCACTCGATCGGCCAGGACGTGCTCAGTGCGATCGGGAAGCGCGAGGACATAAAGCTGAAGCTCCTCGGCAAGATCAGGAGTCAGGGGGATGGGGACACCGGCATCGCGTTTGAGTACGCCGTTCACGATGCGGTAGTCAACGGGGTCCCCATCGTTGTCGAGCGGGTGGCCGATGCCCTCGGCCATTGTCGGATCAACCGAGGCGACCCGTCATCGATCTTGTTCGCCATTGAGAAGAGCGGCTCTCAGCAGCTGATCTCCACGGAGATCGACCTCATCACGACCGAGTCGAGGGTCTTGTCCGGAGAGCGTGGGCAGCCCGTGAAGTTGAAGGGACACCTCAACCGGCTCGCCGCTGCGTTCCGGCGCCCCAGCACCCGCGCCCAGCTGCCTCAGAGCATCAGGGGCCTGTGGAAGGCGGACCTCTTCCTCGGTTCCACCGAGCCCGACCACTGGGTGGGCACCACGGTCAAGATCAACCGATCGCATCTCGAAGCGGCCAGGGGACTGCGAGTGGCCATCGTTCCCAGCAAGTCGGGAGCCTCTGACGCAATCAAGAAGGACGAGCAGAAGAACCTGATCGTCTGCCCGATGCCCCACGACGGCAGCTTCATGCAGGTCTTCTATGAGGGGTGGCGGATCGTTCAGGCCCTCTGTGAAACGAACTTCAAGATGCCCAAGGAAGTGGACCTCCCCAGCCCCGTCGACCGGGAGGTCGCGCGTGTCTATATCGAGCGGCGAGAATTCCCCGTCCCCGACGTTCTGGAAGCCACCAGGAAGTTCGCGCAGCCGGAGCTTCTCGTTGCCGACGAAGCGCCTGCCTCTAACGTTGCGTTCGGGGCAGACTCGAAGCCGGAAACCTCCACGATCATCACGCCGTTCCCTCGGATGAGCAGCTAGCACCGGGCTGTCCCGCGATCCGCGTCCAGCTCGCGGGACAGCCCGCCGTCACTTTTGTCGTCCGATTGACGAGCCGAAACGCGGCATTCCGAGATAGGTTCGGCCGTGGCGCTGGGTGAGGTCCCGCATGGTCTTGAGCTTGCCTTCAGCAGCGGCGAGCGTGGCTTCGAGGCCGGCAACTTCACCGCGCCAGCCGCGGGTGTGGGCCTCGTCGAGCCGGGCCTGAAGGTTGACGATGATCTCTTCCATCCGGTCCTGTTGGTCGGGGTCTGGTCGGAGGGAAGGGCATCGGACGCACGCGTGCTCGTGAACGCATGCGGTGCCGTAGTCCCTGGTGCAGACGCCGAGCGCGACTTTGCGGAGCTCGAAGTGGGTGATGAACTCGTCCCACTCCTCCGGGGTGAGGTCGCGGTATTCCTCGCTGGGCCGGAGCTGTCGGCGGCGGGCGATGTAGGACCGATGGTGGGAGATCACGTCCTCGGGATAGATCGCCGCGTATCCCATGGTGGTGTTCACGTCCTCGTGTCCGAGGATCTTCGCCGTGATGTGCGGCGGCAGACCAGCCTGAAGAGCGTCGGTCGCGAAGATCCTCCGGAAGTCGTGAGGCGTGAGGTCCAAGGCCTCCCCGGTCTGGTCGGTGAGCCCGGCCCGGTCCAGTGCTTCGCGCAGGACGCTCGCGATGAACGCGGGCGGAAGCGCGGTCGGGATGAAGCCGCGACGGCGCTGGAAGAGAAACGGCAGGCGGGGGCTGTGCAGTCCCTCGTGCTGGTCGTAACGGGAGATCAGTGGCAGTGATCCGTGCCCCTCGCGACCACGTTGAATGATCGTGGTCAGAACTTCGCCGTCGTCCAGGACGAGCTCGCTCCCGACCGGTGAGCCACCCAAGCCGAGCAGGGGCGGCTCCAAGAGCAGGAGCTTGCTGCCTGTGCCGATCACCGCCGCGCTCGCCCGAGCCTGTCGGCCCGATGGGACCATGGAGAGACTGTCGGGAGCCGAGGCCGCCCGTGACTTCCCGCTCCGCCGTGGCGACTACCACCCCGTGGGCGACGGCTGGCTGGCGCAGTCTTTCGTCGGCCACGTCACCCAGCCGACCTAGAGGTCACCGACGCGCTCGCCAGCTGCTCGAAGCTGGCGAGGACGGCGCGCGGTGAGAGCTCAGGTAGTGGCCTTCTGGCCCACGACTAGGCCCAAGTCGACTACACACAGCCGCTGGGGGAGCCCTGGTTCGATGGCTGCAGTGGTGTCGAGCACCCACAACGCGGCTCACCGACGCCTAGGGTCGGTGCATCCTCGGCCCTGGCGGGCCTGCGGGTGCCCGACGGGGCGAGCAGGTGATCCGGCGGCTGCGGCCTGTCCAGGGCTTTGACGAGCAGCCGTGGCTGAGGCTAGCGGTGCTCACCGAGGCACACGTGACGGGTGCTTCGTCGAGTGCTGGCGCACGGTGGCGTGCTTTCGTCGGCTGAGGAGTGGGTGGGAAGCGATGTTCTTCCTCGACGGATGACACCGGGTAAGGGCATGAGTGTCAGGAAGATGCCCTGATGAGGAGCTTCGGCGACCGCACACGGCGCATGGGGCGTGGGGTGAGACGGCAGCGAGAACCGCCTGTGCTACTGCTAAAGAGAGTGCAAGGGGTAGAGGTGCGCTGACCTGCGAAAACGGTTTCCGGAGCAGGATCTGACGATCTGGCACCGAGTTCCTGGCATCCCGCACCCGGTTCCTATGAGCGGAGCAGGCAGCTCCTGAAGCCTGAGTGCTCATGCTGTGAGATCTGTGAACACGGCTGCAGGAACGGACTAGATTGACGTCACGTTCATGAGGAGGGGCTGATTTCCGGCAGGAGACAGGTGCAACGGATTGATCTCGGGTTCAGCGACACGCCCTGGAGGCGGACTACATGAACTTCGCGCTCATGTACGTTAAGTTCATCTGGTCGGCCTGAGGGTCGCCACTCATACACGTCGAGGCAATGGTCGGCCACGGAGGGCCCATTGGGAGCAGTACGCAGACTGGTCGACGCTGATACGGGCGAGGCCATCCCCTATGCGCCCTACGCCTTCTCGGGTGAGCACATCCAGGTCGACAAGGCCAGGGTCGAGGCCATCACTGAAAGCAAGGAATTCACCCCGAGCCAAAAGTTCATGGTCCTGTGGTGGATCGGGGTCTCTCCCCAGGGCATGGCGCCGTTGAGGGCAACCGGCGCAGACATTGCCAAGAAGGTCGGGATGACCGCTGATGCCGTAGGAAAGATCAACCGGAAACTCCTCAGACTACGCATCCTGATCGAGCGCGGTCGTATCGGTAACTACCGGCTCTACCGGATCAGCCCGTACATTGCCTTCCACGGGACTGGGATCGAGCAACGGGAAGCGATCAAGACGTGCAACCCGCCGGACATCCCCGGCTTCGACAACAAGACCCCTTTGCTGTGGGAGGCCCAGTGAACAACGACGACAAGCAGAAGCTCCTGGACGTCCTGCACCGCACCGCCGGCATGACTGCCAACCAGCGCCTGATCGTCATGCTCTACGCCATGCACCCCGCGGACCGGGCCGGCGCAGTCATCGAGACCGGAGCCAAGCTCGCCGAGCTTGTCGGCATGTCCCCGACCGTGTTCTCCCGCACCCGGCGCCAGGTCGTGGAGGCCGGCTGGCTCGAGGAATCCGAACGGCTTGCGCACATCAGCTACTACCGGCTCAGCGCGAAGAGCACCGGCGAGGACGTCGTCGTCCCCCTGCGCCGAGCAACCTGAGCAGCTCCGAGAACCAGAGCTCATGTACGTGAGGTCAATGAGTACCGCTCCCGGGAGCGGTACTCATTGACCTCACGTACATGAGCGTCCCTGTGGCTCGTGCTGAATCGATGGCGCCAGACGTGCTGAGCGGCGGTGCTCCAGCAGCACCCGCACCAAGCCGACCAGGGCCGGGACCAGTGTGCCTTCGGCGGCAGGGGCGCACCCTCTGCTGGCCCTGCCCGGATCTAGTACTCCAGTCTGGTTTCGTGATCCTGCGTTGTGACTGAGCGCTTCACCTGGCGAGTGAGTGGTCGACTTGGCCAGGCTGAGTGCTCCAGGTGGCGGACAGATCAAGGGGCTGGTGCGCCTCCGGTCCGGCACGTACTTTGGAGTCGGCTTGGCTGCGGGCTGGACCAGTTCCAAACACACCCAGCAGACCAGTTCGGAGGGGAGACTGCGCTCATGCAGCTCCCCACCGATGCCGTTGCCGCTACCGTGTTGATCGAGGTCGTACGGATCTCCGCCCTCCCAATTCAGCGGGGCGCTCCGTATCCCGGCAGGGCGGTCGCGTACTGGACTGGAAAGGAAGCGGCCGAAGCCCTGGCCCTGATCGGGACCCTGCCCAGCGGCCAACAGCACCGCTGTGGCTTTTCACCGGGCTGGAGCGTTCGCGCATATGAGGACTCCCTTGATCTGGCCCTGTTTGAGGCGGCGTTCTGCTTCAGCTGCCACGAGATCCGCATGCACGGACCAGCCGTCCCGCCCGAGCTGGCCACGCAGTTCTTCGACGCGGATACTCCGCCGGGTCAGGCCCTCCTCGCCCTGTTCCGCGCGGCGACGCCGGGCCCCTCGTAGTGACTGGTCGGAAAAGAAACGAGCGCGTCAGCTGGCGAGGCCCTCCAGATGGAGTGCTCGGTCACATGCGTCAGGGGCCGGCTGGGAATGGGTACGGCCACCGCGTGATCATCGGGGGTTGTGTGGACTCCTGAAGATCGTGCGGTGGCCTCAGGCCATAGCGTAGACGTTGCCCGCTGGCTGGCGATGTTCGACCAGGTCATGGATCGGATCGCGGGCAGGTTCAGGCGGGTTGAGCCCCGGGCCGCGGCCCGCGCTTACCTGCGCGGGCTGCTGTCGAGCGTCGAACGGAAGAACTGCTGGCAGCTGGCCGAACAGGCGGGCCATACGCGGCCCGGGCCGATGCAGCGCCTGCTGCGCTACGCCCGTTGGGACGCTGATGCCGTCCGCGATGACCTGCGCGCCTACGCCGCCGAACACCTCGCCGCCGACGGCAGCGTTCTCGTTGTCGACGAGACCGGCTTCCTGAAGAAGGGTCGGTCCTCGGCAGGTGTGCAGAGGCAGTACACCGGCACCGCCGGACGCATCGAGAACGCCCAGGTCGGCGTGTTCCTCGCCCTGGCCACCAGCCGAGGACGGGCCCTGATCGACCGACGGCTCTACCTCCCCGAACACTCCTGGTCCAATGATCCCGAACGCCGCCATGCAGCCGGGATACCCGAGACGGTGCGGTTCGCCACCAAGCCCCGCCTGGCCGGAGAGATGATCGAGGCCGCACTGGACGCTAGAATCGGCGCCTCCTGGGTGACGGGCGACGAAGCCTACGGTCAGGACCCCCAGCTCCGCGCCGCCCTCGAGGCACGCGGCGTCGGCTACGTGATGGCCGTCGCTTGCTCGATGCGGGTGAGGATCAACCACGGCCGCACCCTTGTGCGCGCGGATACCCTCGCCGGCCGCCTGCCCGCCACGGCCTGGCACCGTCAGAGCGCCGGAAACGGTGCGAAAGGCCCGCGTTACTACGACTGGGCCTGGATCCACATCGGCACCGGCAGCCACCGGCACCTGCTCATCCGACGCAACCGGTCCACCGGCGAACTCGCCTTCTACTTGTGCTGGTCACCCACCGAGGTTCCCCTGTCCGAACTCGTTCGCGTGGCCGGTGTCCGCTGGAGCGTCGAGGAGTGTTTCCAGGCCGCCAAGAGCCAAGTCGGACTCGACCACTACCAGGTCCGGCACTGGACCTCCTGGCACCGGCACATCACGCTCGCGATGCTCGCCCTGGCCTTCCTGACCGTGCTTGCCGCCGACGCGGCCCCCGAACCGCCCGCAGATATGCACCACTTCATCCGCAGCCGCGATCCGGTCACGCTGACCGTCCCGGAAATCCGCCACCTGCTCGTCGCCGCCTTCCACCCACCAGCCGTGACTGCGGCCAGGCTGCTGCACTGGTCCAACTGGCGTAGACGCCACCAGGCAACAGCCCGACGCAGCCACTACCGACGACGGGCCGCCGGCGAATCCGCTGGATAGATCACGAAACCGCACTGGAGTACTAGCCGGGCGCCTGGCCGGCGCCGTCCGCGCCCGCTAGCAGCCCCGCATCCGCGCACAGGCCCGCCGCCAGGCCGCCACCACCACCGGACTCGTCATCGACACCCACGCCCGCTTCGGCTTCACCTCCGCCCCTGGAACCACCGACGACGCCCGCATCCACGACCTCACCCTCGCCCTGCCACCCGCCTACGCCGCCTGCCTCTTCGACGCCCAGCAGGCCGGCGCCACCGACCAGCAACTGCGCGCCATCACCGCCGAGGCCCTGGGCGAGACCTACTTCCGCGACGGCGGCCGCCGCGCCCAGGGCCTGATGATGGAGTTCACCGACGTTGAGCAGCTCGACTTCGGCCGCGTCAA
This sequence comes from Streptomyces misionensis, assembly GCF_900104815.1. NCBI lineage: Bacteria > Bacillati > Actinomycetota > Actinomycetes > Kitasatosporales > Streptomycetaceae > Streptomyces > Streptomyces misionensis. The sequence goes on along the minus strand of NZ_FNTD01000003.1, from coordinate 88,362 downwards.
AACCTGTTCGTGACCCCCTCCAGAGCTGCTCAGCGAGCCTCTTGTCTGTCCTGCCGCGGCAGTCTGTCGTTCGGTGAACGGACACCGTGAGGTTGAAGCGGCGGGTGCGGCAAGGTCGGTGAGACCGAGGTGCGGGGCCGCATCGGGCGGAAGACGGCCCCGCACCCGGAGCCTAGACCGTCGGCACTCTGCGCGCCGGGACAACGGCGTAGGGGCCGGCATCCCCGCAGCACAGCCAGAGACCTGTACCGCCGGTAACCCCCTAAGTACGCGGCTACCAGCAGGACTGGAATCGGCAGGCTCCAGAGCCGGCCCTGCGGACCGGGTCGGGGTCGCCACCCTCGCGTCGCAGCGCGGTGACGAGCTTGCCGAACTGCCGCGGGCTCAGCCCGGTGAACAGGGCTATCCAGGAGGGTTCCGACGCCGTGATCACACCAGCCACAGAGAGATCATCTCGCCTGTGACCAGCAGTTACGGGACAACGCTAAGGGCTTGCAGATCATCAAGGTGTTGCTTCCCGTCCCAAGGCTCGTTGGTGTGGTATGCGTATCCCGGACGAGGTCCGTACCCAACTCGTCATGAAGTTTTCGGTGTTGTTCCCGCATCTGGATGAGCGGCAGCGACGGCTGCTGATGGCCGCAGAGGCCCGTGTCCTGGGACACGGTGGTGTTCGGTCCGTCGCGCGGGCGGCCTCGGTGAGTGAGACCACGGTCCGCAAGGGCGTGTTCGAGCTGGAGACCGGCGAGGAGCCTCTGGGGCGGGTGCGGCGGCCGGGCGGGGGCCGCAAGAGGGTCGCAGATCTTGATCCGAGGCTGCGGCCGGCACTGCTGGCGCTGGTCGAGCCGGACGAGCGCGGTGATCCCATGTCGCCACTGCGGTGGACGGTGAAGTCGACCCGCACGTTGGCGCGGGAGCTGGCTCGGACCGGGCACAAAGTCAGTGCGGACACCGTCGCGGACCTGCTGCGGGAGGAAGGCTTCAGTCTGCAGGCCAACGCCAAGACCGTCGAGGGCAGCCAGCATCCGGACCGGGATGCCCAGTTCCGTTATCTCAACGAGCAGGCCCGCGATCACCGGGACGCCGGCCAGCCGGTGATCAGCGTGGACACCAAGAAGAAGGAGCTCGTCGGCGAGTTCAAGAACAACGGCCGCCAGTGGCGGCCTGCCGCTGATCCGGTGCCGGTGAACGTCCATGACTTCGCCGACCCGCAGCTGGGCAAGGCCGTCCCGTACGGGATCTACGCTCTCGCAGCGGACACCGGCTGGGTCAACATGGGCACCGATCACGACACCGCCGCGTTCGCAGTGGAATCGATCCGCCGCTGGTGGTGCGGCCAGGGCCGGGCCGCCTACCCGCAGGCGACACGACTGCTCATCACCGCCGACGCGGGCGGCTCGAACGGCTACGGCACCCGGGTCTGGAAGCTCGAACTCGCCCGGCTCGCTGCCGAAACAGGACTGACCATCACCGTGTGCCACCTGCCGCTGGGCACATCAAAGTGGAACAAAATCGGGCACCGGCTCTTCTCCCACATCACCATGAACTGGCGCGGCCGCCCGCTGACCAGCCACGAAGTCATCGTCCAGTCCATCGCCGCGACCACCACCCGCACCGGCCTGCGCGTCATGGCCGAGCTGGACACCAACACCTACCCAACCGGAGTCCAGATCGGCGACGCGGAGATGGCGGCCCTGCCACTGACCCGACACGCCTTCCACGGCGACTGGAACTATGCCCTGCACACCCAGCCCTGCCCAGCCGTCCCAGCGACCCGGGCTCCGCAGAAGCCGGCCCCGGAGTGGGACCACGCTTTCCTGTCCGACCCCGCCCTGACCGGCATGTCACGGCAGCAACTGAGCGATCTCACCGACGCTTTGGCACTCGACGGCGACGTCAAGCGCGGCCGCCCGCCCCGGCTCGCCTTCCCCGACCAGGTCCTGGCAGCCGTCCTTCACCTGCGGGTCGCCCTGGCCGCGGAACCCCTCGCGGTGCTGTTCGACAGCAGTCGGACCGCCATGCACCGCACCCTGCTGAAGATCAGGAGGCTGCTCAAGACGCACAGCATCGTCATCCCGCCGGCGGCCACCCCGCCCTCCGCCCTCACAGCCCTCCAGGCTCGGGTTCGAGCCCAGACCGACAACCCCAACAGCGTCTCGTCCTTCGGGGACCGACGGGCGGCCCGAGGTCCGCGGAGGTTTATCGGGCGGTTTTGGAGCGGGCGTTGAGGGGACGGGGGGAGGCTGTGCCGACGGGGTGTGGAGCCCCCGGTGCAGAGGAGAGGGACGGGTGAAGAGGTGCTGGCGGAGGCTGGGCGGTGTCGTGGTCCGGCTGCTCGCCACGGAGGGAATGCAGGCGGTCTGCGTCTGCCTGGGCGGACCTGTCCCCCTGTCCTGGCTGAGCGGCCCCGAGGCGGACGCCGCGGCCCCGCCCCTGCTCGGCCCACCGCCGCTGCACCCCGAACGGGTCCGCGCGGACCTGCCCCTCACCGACCTGGAGCGCTGGCTCGAGCGGACGCTGAGGGCGGGGCCGTACCCGCTCCGGGCCGCCGACCGCGAGGCGGGCGAGCCATGACGGGGGAGCGGAGGCGGCTGCGGTTCCGGCGCTTCGCGACCCGGCTGGAGCGGGCGCTGGACGGCGGCGGGGCGGTCCGGCGCCGCAGGCGTCCGGGGGTATGCGCGGCACTCGACCGGTGCGGGCTGTCCGCGTACTACGTCCCCGCCGAGTACGGCGGCGAGCTCACCGATTACACCGAGCTCCATCAGGCGCTGCGCATGGTGGCCCGGCGCGACCCGGGCGTCGCGCTGGCGCACGGCCGCACGTTCCACGCGGTGGCGCCGGTGTGGGTCTCGGACGATGCGGTCGCGGCGCACCGGGTCGGGCGGCTGGTCGTGGGCGGCACGCGCATCGCGTCGTCGCTCGCCGTGCCCGGCATGGGTCCGGAGCCCCACACCGGCGTCTCCGCGTACCCCGTGGTGGGCGGCTACCGCGTCGACGGCGAGGAGTGGGTCGGCGACGACCTGGCGCCGGGTTCGTACGTGAGCCTGCTCTCCCGGACCTCGCCGGTGGCCACCCCTCGCGCCCACTCGCTGCTGCTGCTCCGCCCCGACAGCCTGCCCGGCCGCGGCGGCCCGTCCGGAAGCCGGCGGCTCGCATTTTGCGACACGCGGGTTGGTGCGGACGCCCTCGTGGGCGGTGAGGGACGCGGTGCGGAGATCGTGCTGAAGGCACGTCAGCTGGGATGGGCGGCCGGTTCGGCGTTACCGCTCGGCGCGGCCGAGCACGCGCTGCGCGAGCGGCTGGCCGGCAGCAGGCCGCCGCAGACCCGGCGATTCGCCGAGGCGTACGCGGACCTGCTGCTGTGCGAGGCGCTGAGCCTGGTCGCCGTCCGCTCGGTGCATTTGCTGCCGGGCGAACTGAGCGTCACCTCGGCCGTGGTGGGGCTGCTCGTCCCGGAACTCACGGGGGCCGCCGCGCTGGCGGAGGACGCCCATCTGTGCCGGGAGGTGCTGGCGGCGCAGTTCAGGTCGCTCGTGCGCGGCCACCGCTCGCCCCACGACCACCGGCCGCAGCTCGACCGGCTGTTCGGTGCGGCGGAGGCCGTCGTGCCGTTCGCGCCGGAGCGGATCGGCCTGTTCTCCCGGCACGGCAGCGCGGTGCTGGGCACGCTGCCGCTGTCCGTGCGGCGGCTGCGGCATCTCGCCCGTGCCGCACCGGAGTTCGGTGTGGCGGCAGGCCACGCCGAGCGGCTGCTCGAGGTGACCGACACGCTGCACCAGCGACTGCCGGGACCGGCCGTGACCGGCGACCCGGGCCTGGGTCGCGGGTACGCGCTGTGCTTCGCGGGCGCGGTCTGTGCCGGGCTCTGGCTGGGCGGCGGGCCGGCGGTGGGGGACGGCCCCGACGGGCTGTGGCGGGACGGCCTGTGGCTGGAGGCGTGCCTGACGCGCGTCCTCGCCCACCTCGGCGTCCGGCCGCCGTCCGGCGCCGACGGGGCGCTCTTCGACCGGCTGGCCACGGTGATGATCCGGCAGTACGAGGACGGGAGGCCCTTCTCCCTCCTCCCGTTCCCGATGGCGGAGGGAGAACCGAGATGACGCAGGAACAGGTCGTCGAGCGGCGGGTCGCCGCGCTGGAGGAGCTGCTGGGGGACCCGGAGGCGTCCGGCAACCCGTTCGGCCACCGGGCCCTGCGCGCCGCCGACGAGCAGGGCGCGCCCGACCCGCGGGCCGCGCGCGAGCTGCTCCGCTTCGGCTTCGCCACCGAGCTGGTGCCCGAGGAACTCGGCGGGCGGCTGACACGGTGGGACGGACTCGTACGGATGGCCCGCGTCCTCTTCCGGCGCGACACCCCGCTCGGCACCGCACACGCCGCCGCTTCGCTGCCCGGCGCCGTGACGGTCTGGGCGGCGGGCGCCCCCGGGCAGCGCCGGCGGGCCGCCGAGCTGCTTCTGCGCGGCGGTACGCTCGCCGCGGCCCACCAGGAACTCCCCTACGGCGGCGAACTGTTGCGGGGCGAGTACGACGCGGTGCCGTACGGGGGCGGCTTCCTGCTCGACGGCGTCAAGCCCGCCGTGGCGCACGCGGCGCAGGCCGACGCGCTCGTCGTCTTCGGCCGCACCTCCCCCGACCAGGGCGGCCACAGCCACTCCGCGCTGCTGGTCGATCTCGCCGGTGCCGACGCCGACCGCGTCCGGCTGATGCCGCGGGACCCGGGCGCGGTCGGCGACGGCCACCGCCGCGGGCTGGAGTTCCACGACCTCCCGGTGCCCGGCGACGCGCTGCTCGGCGGGGCCGGCGACGGGACCCCGCTGGCGCTGCGGTGCCTCCAGGTCACCCGCTCGCTCGTGCCCGGCATGGTGCTCGGCGGAGCCGACACCGCGCTGCGCACCGCGGTGGAGTGCGGGCTGCAGCACCCGTCGTACGGCGGGGCGCCGCTCGAACATCCGCACCACCGGGCCGCGGTGGCGCGGGCGTTCGTCACGCTGCTCGTCTGCGACTGCCTCGCGCTCGTCGCCGCCCGTGCGCTGCATCTGCTGCCCGAGCACTCCAGTCTGCCCACCGCGGTGACCGAGTACCTGGTCCCCGGGCTGCTTCAGGAGACCGTCCAGAACCTCGCGCCGGTGCTTGGCGCACGCTTCCACGCCGACGAGGGCGGCTACGGCGTCCTCCGCCGCTACCTGCGCGACCTGCCCCGGGCCGGGCTGGGCAGGGCGGGCGCCGCCGCCGGTCTGGCGGCGATGCTGCCGCAGTTCCCCCGGCTCGCCGGCGATGCGTGGCTGCGCGGGCCGGGCGCGCCCGCCGCGCTGTTCACCGACGGCCCGCTGCCCCCGGCCGACCTGGGCCGGCTCGCGCTCACCGCCGGCGCGGACCCGCTCGCCGGGACGCTCTGCGAGGCGGTGCGGGCCTGCGGCTCGTGGCAGGGACCGCCCGGGGTCGGCCCCGCCGCCCTGGAACCGCTGCGCGAGCTGGCGCAGGGCCTCCAGGACGAGCTGCGCGGGCTGCGCGAGGACTGCCGCGCGCTGCCGCCCGGCGAACCCGCCGCGCTCGCCACGCCGCCCATGTACGCGCTCGCCGACCGGTACGCACTCGTCACCGCGGGCGCCGCGTGCCTCGGCGTATGGCAGGCGCACAGCGGCGACCCGGACTCCTTCCTCGCCCAGCCGGCCTGGGTGACCGAGGCGCTCATGGGCCTCACCCAGCGGCTTGGCCGCCCGCTCCCGGCCCGTCGCACGCCCACCACCGAGGGGGTCCTGCGAGAGGTTCTCGACCGTTATCACAGCGGGCGCACCTACGACTTGTACGCGTCGGGGATGGCCACAGGGGAGGGAGTGGGGACGTGAGCGACGCCGAGGTGTTCCACCGGGAAGCTGGGCGGTTGGGCGAGTGGCTGACCGGGTGCCTGGCCGACCTGCTCGGGTGCGCGGTGTGGGAGCTGGACGTGACGCGGACCTTCGAGGAGAACGGGCTGCACGCGCTCGGCGCGGTGGCGCTCGCCGCGGAGGCGGAACGCGCCTGCGGCACCGTGCTGGAGCCCACCGCCGCGTGGGACCACCCGACCGTGGGTTCCCTCGCCCGGCACCTCGCCGCCGAGCGGCGGCGGGCCCGCCTCGCGCTCGACGGCGTCCCGGGCGCCCCGAGTGCCCTGGGCGCGGCGGGTGAGCCGTGGTGAACGACGTGCACGACGTGAACACCGCCCTGTCCGACCAGCGGCCGGTGCGGCTGCGCGGTCCCGCCGGTCCCTGGCAGCGCATCGAGCGCAGCCTGCACGAGCGTGGCGCGGCCCTCGTCTACGGCGTGCTCGAAGACTGGCGCCCCGCCGACCTCGACGACGCCGGGCTACGCGACCTGCTCGGCGCGGACTGGGAGCGCTACGCGGGCATGGCGCACGAGCCGGTGCGGGCCCGTTTCGCCGCCTCCCGACGGCTGATCAAGTACGTCGCCGGGCGGGCGGTCGGTGCGCCCCCGCACTCCGTGGAACTCGCCTACCGGCCCGGCGGGCGTCCGTACCTGCGCGGCTGCGCGCAGCTCGACATCAGCCTCAGCCACACCGGGGACCTGTTGCTGGTCGGGGTCTCGGCGCGCGGCGGCATCGGGGTGGACGTGGAGCTGACCCGGCGGCGCATGCGGCTCACCGGCATGGAATCGCGTTTCTGGACCCCGCACGAGATCGCGCAGCTCGGCGAGGTCGGCGAGGACCGGCGGCCCGGCGAGATGGTGCGGCTGTGGACGCTCAAGGAGGCGTACAGCAAGGCGATCGGACAGGGGATGCGGTTCCGGTTCAGCGCCTTCGGGTTCGATGTCGACGCAGGCCGGCCGCGCGTGCTCACCCCCGACGGCGAGCCGGGCACCGGGCCGGAGTGGGTCTTCGGCACCGCCCGGGTGGCGGACGCCTACACCGTCAGCTGGGCGATGCACGACACCGGGCCGTACGTACCCGGAGGACGGCACCGCGGTGACACGGCCGCCGCCGCGCTGCTCGACGTCTCGCTGGCGGGGGCGATGGCGGGAGCACCGAGGGCGCCACTCGCGGCGTGACGGGCGGTTGCCCCGTCCGGGACGCGGACCGGTGGGGTCGCGTCCCGGACGGGGTCTGCGGTTATCGGACATGGATTCGGCTGGGCGTCCGGCGTACGATCCGTCTGACCGCTACGCACCTTCTGCAGTGCCGGACCACTGCGGTGCTTGATTTCTGCTGCCCTTGACCAGAGCAGACGCCTGACGGAGCACGACACGGGGGAACTTGGGCATGAAGGTCCTGCTGGCCGAAGACATGCACATGGTGCGCGGGGCGCTGGTGGCTCTCCTGCGGCTCGAACCCGACATCGAGGTGGTGGCAGAGGTGGCCGACGGCGACAAGATCGTTCCGATGGCCCTCGTCCACCAGCCAGACGTCGCCGTGATCGACATCGACCTGCCGGGCGTGGACGGGCTGACCGCCACGGCCGAACTCCGCCGCAAGGTGCCCGACTGCCAGTCGCTCATCCTGACCAGCCTGGGGCGGCCGGGCACCTTCCGCCGTGCGCTCGCCGCAGGCGCCCGGGGCTTCATCCTCAAGGACGCCCCGCCGGACCAGCTCGCCTGTGCCATCCGCCGGGTGGCACAGGGCGAGCGGGTGGTCGACCCGGAGCTGGCGCTCGCCGCCTGGGACAGCGGCGACAACCCGCTCACCGAGCGGGAGACGGAAGTGCTGAAGATCGCCGGTGACGGCGCGGACGCGGCGGAGATCGCCGGCCGGCTGTTCCTGTCGGTCGGCACCGTCCGCAACTACCTGACGGCCGCCGTGACGAAGCTCGGCGCCCGCAACCGGCTCGACGCGGTGCGCATCGCCCGTGAGGCGGGATGGGTCTGAGGGCGACCGCCCGTCAGCCCCGCCGAGGGATCCGCCGGTCGGACCGGCCTGTGGGTCAGCCGCGGCCGGCGCCGGCCGCCGGCGGCGCGGGGGCGGTCTCGGCGACCAGGCGGAACCAGCCGTCCTCGTCCACCCCCGCGGTGAGCCGTCCGCCCACGGCCGTCATGCGCTCCGTGAGGTTCTGCAGTCCGCTGCCGCCCCGGCTCCCGCCCCGTCGCCCAGAGTTCTCCTTCGCGGGCACCCCGTCGTTGGCGATGCACAACCGTACGACACCGTCCCGCTGGGTCGCCTCGATGCGGCAGCGGGACGCCTCGCTGTGCCGCATCACGTTGGTGACGCCCTCGCGCAGGACCGTGGCGAGCTCGGTGTCCGCCTCGGCGCTCAGCCGGTCGTAATCGATCCTCACATGCGCCTCGATGCCCGCGACGGAGAGCACCGAGCGGGCCGAGGACAGCTCGTTGAGCAGCGACAGCGAGCGATAGCTGTGCGCCACCTCGCGCACGTCCGCCAGCGCCTGCCGCGAGATGTCGATGATGCCGAGCAGCTCGTCGCGGGCCTGGTCCGGCGCCCGGCCGACCAGCTGGCAGGCGAGCTCGCCCTTGAGCGTAATCGCCGAGAGGCTGTAGCCGAGCAGGTCGTGCAGGTCCCGGGCGAAGCGCAGCCGCTCCTTGACGATCGCGATACGGGCGAAGTCCTCACGTGCCTCGTGGACGGCGATGGTCAGCGTGGCCAGCCGGATGAGGCTGTAGACGATGATCCCGGTGAGCAGGGAGGAGACCACCATGTACGGCACCGCCACCGTGCCGAACCCGGAGCGCGCCCCGGTCGACAGCGCGATGAGTGCCACCAGCGTGCCGAAGACCGCGATCCCCTTGCGGGTCTCCAGCACCAGCAGCGCCGATGCGCCGACGAAGCCGCCCATCCCGCCCCAGGCCCACCCGAACAACGCGCACGGGAGCACGACGAGGAGCACCTGGGCGAGCAGGATCGCCCGCCCGTAGCGGTCCCGCAGCGGACGCAGCCGCGGCAGTGTCTGCGCCACCTGACAGCCGATCAGCGCCGGCAGCACGGTGAAGACGAGGGCGATGTCGAGCGGTGTCACGCCCTGGTCGAGGATGTCGACGACCTGCATGACGAAGAAGCCGGCCATGACGGTGAAGACCACCGCGAGGGCGAAGTGCGGTGGCGGCGCCTCGGCGCCGAGCGGAAGCCCCGAAGGCTGTCCGGTCGGCTCTCCGCCCCTGCAGCGCATGGTCGAGTCCTCATCGACCCGGCCCTCGTCGGGACCGGCGCTTCGCAGGTGGTCGGCCTGCGTCGGCATAGCATCCTCCCCCGGTCAGCTCGCCAGGGGGTGATCATACATTTGGTGGAAAACAATCGCGCTCATGTCCGGTTGACAATTTCCCGGCGCTCCTGGTCCGGAAGCGAACCGAGGATGAATTCCCCCACCGCGGACTCCTCGCGCCAGTCCAGCCCGAAGGCCCGGGCCGACCGCTCGGTGTCGCCGGTGCCGATGGCGCACCCGGCGATCCGCAGGGCGGTCGTCAGCAGATACAGCGTCTGCTGCACCACGCCGACGTGCTTGAGCGTCAGCGCGTAGGCGATCCCGCTGTACTTCCACGACACCCGGGCGAAACGGGCGGTCATGGTCAACAGCACGTCGGGCGTCTCGGACATGCCCGCGCCCGCCTTGGCGTCCGCGAGCATGCCGCGCAGCGCGGCCTCGTCCGCGGGCAGTCGCACCAGGCAGTGCTCGGCGGGTGCGTAGTAGTAGATCCCCGGCTCCAGTCCCTGGCAGCGGGCCACGCTCACATAGAACTCCAGCTCGTAGCAGGCGCCGCCGCTGGGGTAGGGCCGATCGGCGTCGCCGCCGCGCACCCGCAGCGCCCGATGGAGCACCTCCCCGAGCTGGTCCAGGGTGAGCGGGCTCCGGCCGTGGCTGCGCGCGGAGACGCGCTGCTCGATCGCCTCGGTCACGGACAGCCCCGGACCCTCGTCGCCCGGACCGCCGTCGCCCGGCCGGGGCAGCGCGACGCGGGTGCCGTCCGGCAGGGGGCGGATCCGCGGCGGCGGGTTCTGGACGCCGCGCAGGGCGTACTCGGCGCCGAAGACGCCGTCGGTGAAGCCCGGCCGGCTGCGCCAGTGGAACATCAGGTCGTGGTGGGACCAGGTACGCAGCACCGGGTCGGCGTCCTCGGCGAAGACCGCGCCGTCCGCGCCGCGGGCTTCGTCGGCCGCCTGCACCATCCCGGTGGCGAGCAAGTACGACAGCAGCGTACGCACCGTCCCCGGGTCGACCGGCAGCCGCTCGGCCGCTTCACGCGCCGTCGTCGGCGTGGCGAGCGAGGCGATGAGCCAGCCCGCCTTCGGGCGCGGGAGGACCACCCGGAACGGCGACAGCGGCGACTCGAGCACCGCCCCGTCGCCGGTGGAGCGCAGCGCGGCGAACCGGGACAGCCGCAGCCGCCGGTCCTCCGGCGTCGGCGCAGGGCGCAGCCAGGCGTCGGCGGCCGTGGGCACCACCGACATCAGCGGGCTGCGGCCGTCGGCGGCGGACACCGAGCGCACCACAAGCCCGCCGAGCTGCTGCAACTCCACCATCAACCGCACCCGTTGCACCAGATCCGAGGTGCCCCGGATGTTCTCGAGCCGCCCGGGGCCCAGCTCCATGCGGCGCAGCACCTCCCGCAGCATCGGCGAGGGGTGGTTGACGCGCACCCCGCCCCAGCGCGACTGGACCTCCAGCGCGGACCCCTCGTCCTGGACGTAGGCGTCCTCGCGGAGCGACCAGAGTCCGTCGCTGCCGGCGAGGAGCAGCGGATCGGTGGGCTGAGTGAGAGGGGACACAGCAAGTCCTGGGAGTCGGGGACGGGTTGAACGAACCAAGGCGTCAGACGAACAGGGGGACGGGGTTGAGGTCGTCGTACGGCGTCGGCGCGGCCAGTCGGCCGAGCTCCACCGGCACGTCGTACAGCCGGCCCGGCGCGAACCGCGGCCAGAAGTGGCGCAGCCCGGGCACGATCACCCGGACCACCGGCAGTCGCAGGTCGGGCTGGGTCTGGTCGAGCAGCAACACCTCCATGCCGCGTTCCTCAAGGCGGTGGCGCAGCGCGTCGATGTCGTCGAGCAGGTCGGCGGTGGGCCGGTAGCCGTAGTCGCCCGGGGTGCGCGGCCGCACCGCCCGGTCGGGCGCGAGGTAGGGCAGGGTGCCACGGCGGGCAGTGCGCCACCACTCCAGCGCGACCGGGTCGGAGCAGGTGTAGCCGGTGCCGTCCGGCCCGGCGTCCAGCACCGCGGGCAGGAGCTGGTTCATCTCCGACAGCGCCCGGCAGAGCGCGACCGCCGGGTCCGGGTGCGCGCCGAAGCCGAAGACGATGTCCTCGCCGGCCCCGGCCGGCTCGTCAGTCCGCCGTGACAGCGCGGTCATCACCGGCACCCCGAGGTCCGAGGTGAGGTCGAGCACCCACACCTCGCGCCCGAGCGCGGCGTGGGCCTCCTCGACGCGGGCGGTCCACGGATCGCCGAACGCGTCCATGTCGACGGCGGGCTGGCGCGTGCGGTTGTACCACCACAGCGCCACCGCGTCCCGCTCGACGAGCTCCAGCAGCCCCTGGAGCGCGGCGTCCTCTACCGTGCTGCCCGCCGCACAGCCGTTGGAGTCGGCCCGGGTCATCCGGCGGCCCACCGGGTCGGGGGCGTTGTAGTACAGCAGGGCGCTGGGCAGCAGCAGATGACGGCCGCGGGTGAGCGACCACACCGGCGTCCAGTCGAGTACCGCGTCCTCGTCGAAGCGCTCCGGAACGAGGTGGAAGGGGTGGCCCGGGGTGTTCCACGTGTCGCGCTCGCGGTACTGCCGTTCGTGCCACAGCTGCACGTCCAGGGGGGACATGGCGCGGTCGCCCAGCGATCGCAGCGAGCCGCGTACCCGCGCTTCGTCGCCCTGCCAGGTGCCGCTGATCCGCTCCACGCCCTCGCACAGCGCGCCGACCCGGGCCTCCAGGGCGGTACGGCCCTTGCCCGCGCTCTCCTGGCGCAGCGAGGTGCGCCGCTCCGCCATCCGGCGCGGGCCGAGGGCCTGGTTGTAGCCGGCCCGGTAGACGTTGAGCAGGTCGGGGCCGCGCTCGTCGCGGCGGATCTCCTTGAGGACTCCGGTGACCGGGCTGACCAGGTCCCCGTACCGCTCCAGCACCGCCCGCGGGGGCAGCGCACGGTGGCCGCCGCCGCCACGGGACGCCTTCGGGCGGGACTCCAGGCGCACCGGCTGCCCGGCTCGCTCGGCGGCGAGCCGCGGGTTGCCGCACTCGGAGCACTGCGGGCGGTGGGCGAGCCGGTGCCGGCGCGTTGCCGGCCCGAGCGTGTCGAAGGTGACGACGTAGTCCTGCGCGTCATGGCGGTTCCCGGCGAGCCACTTGGCGCACTCCAGTGCGGCGAGCCCGGCGCCGAGGGCGACGGTCACCGGCAGCGCCGCCCGGGGCGCGAGCAGGGCGGTATCGCCCGCGTGGCCCGGCACCGACGACTGCGCGGCGCGTCGCCCCCGCAGCCGGTGCGCCAGGCAGTGCCAGCAGGCGCTCTCGCCGGGCCGGAAGACCGGGCCGATCCACACCGTGCTGCCGTAGGGCTTGGCGAGCAGCCAGGGCCGGCCGGTGGCGCGGTGCGCCGCGTCCACCCCGGCGAGCCGCGGGTCGAGGTAGTCCTCGCACACCACCAGGTCGAGGGCGGTGTCGCCGGAGTCGTCGGCCGGGTCGTCGACGACGGTGATCCCGGCGTCCCGGCAGGCGGTGCGTACGGCCTCGGTGCGGGCCGGGTCGACGTCGGCGACCTCGGTCAGCCGCAGCCTCATCGGCCGTCCGGCGGCCCGCCGCACCCGCTCCCCGCCGACGATCTCCCAGTACGCCTCGGCGGCGCGGTCGTCGCACGGCGCGTGCTGCGGGGCGCGGTGGTCGAGCAGCCCCGAGCGTGTCAACTGACCGACCAGCTCACCCACTTGAAGGCAGTCCAGTTCGGGCGCCGCCTCCCGCAGCAGCGCGGGCATGTCGCGCGTGCCGTCCAGCAGCGGCGCCAGCCGCGCCATGGCGGTCCCCGGCACCGTGGTCACTCCCCGCTCGGAGACCAGGTACACCCCGTCCTCGGCCACCACCTGCGGGCGCAGGTGCGGCTTGAAACCGATGCGTACGGTCCCTGCGTTCCCCCCTGCCACGTTCATGCGGCGAGCGCCCCCACCGCGCCGCAGACGGCCGTCATCGGCTCGTCGGCCAGGCTCAGGCAGAAGGCCGCGGCCGGCGCGGCGGCGGGCAGGGTGTCGAACCGGTCCACCACCACCTCGAGTTCCTCGCTGCTGGGCAGCGCCGGCACCGGGCAGCCAGCCGGCAGCTCGATACCCGCCTCGGCGAGCACGCGGCGCGGCTCGGCGAGGTAGCGCTCGCGCAGCGCCGGCTCCATCCAGGTGCGTGCGATGAGCTCCGCGAAGCGCCAGTCATGGGTGAGTGACATGGTCTCTCCTTACGCGAGTTACACACGAGTCGTGCGCCACCGCCCTGTCGCATCGGGTCGGTCGAGTCGGCCGCGAGGCCGGCTTCAGCGCTCATCGAGGAGTAAATGCCACCGGCGAGGACCGGACCAGTGCAGACCTCATCCACCGGGTATGACGGATTCACGGTTTCCGGGGGAAAAACGCACCGCACCGCGGTGAGCGGCGCACTGGTCCGGAGCAGGCCGAAATGTGACGGTGGCGGAGTCCGGTCGTAGGGCGTCTGCCCAGGGGGAAGTGAGGGAAACCGTGATCGCTGACATAAGACTCCTCGGGCCGCTGCGTGCCCGGATCGGCCAGGTGTCCGTGGTCCCGACGGCCGCCAAGCCGCGGCAGCTGCTGGCCCTGCTCGCGGCGCGGGTGGGCCAGATCGTGACGGTTGACACGCTGACGGCGGAGCTGTGGGGCGAGGAGCCTCCGCGCAGTGCGGCCACCACGCTGCAGACGTACGTGCTGCAGCTGCGCCGCCGCATCAACGCGGCCACCCCCGAGCGCGCCGACGGCTCCGCCAAGGAGACACTGCGCACCGAGCACGGCGGCTACCGGCTGGACATCCCGCTCGAGTGCGTCGACCTGCACCGGGCACGCGACCTGATCAGCCACGGGCAGCAGTCGCTCGCGGGCGGCGACGACCGGACGGGCGAGCGGCTGCTGAGCGAGGCACTCGCGCTGTGGGACGGGCCGACCCTGGTCAACGTACCGACCGGCCCCCAACTGCGCATCGAGTCCATGTCCATGGAGGAGAGCCGGCTCGGCGCGGTCGAGATGCGCATCGAGGCGGGGCTGCGGCTCGGCCGCCACCCGCAGCTCCTCGGCGAGCTGGCCCGGCTCACCGCCGAGCAGCCGTTCCACGAGGCGCTGCACGCCCACTACATGGTGGCGCTGTACCGGTCGGGCCGGGCCGGCAAGGCGCTGGAGGTCTTCCGGCGGCTGCGCACCACGCTCATCGACGAACTCGGGCTGGAGCCCTCCCCCCGCGTACAACGGCTCCACCAGGCGATTCTCGCCTCGAGTCCCGACCTCGACGCCGTCCCCGCCCCCGCCCCCGCCGCGGTGGCGCAGGGGTGGTGACCGTAGTGCCGTGTCCGGTGCGCGCGCTGTCCCGTATGCACGCTTCTGCGCGGGTCGAGCCCGGCTCTAGGACTGCTCGCGATGGTGCGCAGACCGTCGTCAAGGCCCGTCGCCGAGGCCCGCCGGCAGGCCGTACCCAGGCCGTCTCCAGGCCGTCCCCAAGGAGTAACGCATGCTCGACATCAGTGTTCTGGGGCCCTTCCGGGTCGCCCTCCGGGGCAGGCCGGTGGTGCCCACGGCCGCCAAACCCCGCAAGGTGCTCGCGCTGCTGGCCCTGTGCCCCGACAGCTTCGTCTCCGTCGACGCCCTGATGGAGGAGCTGTGGCAGGACCACCAGCCCCGAAGTGCCGCGACGACCCTGCAGACCTACATCCTCCATCTGCGCAACCTGATCGCCGCCACCCTCGAGGACGTCCCCGGCGCCGCCGAACTCGACGCGAAGGACGTCGTCGTGACGAAGGCGGGCGGGTACCTGCTGGACACCCACGGCGGCACGGTCGACGTCCGCGAGTACCAGTCCCGGGCCGTCGCCGGTCACCGGGCCATGACGGCGGGGGAGTTCGCCACCGCCGCCGACCGGTTCCGCGAGGCGCTCGCGCTGTGGCAGGGACGGGCCCTGGTGGACGTGCAGACCGGGCCACGGATGACCGCCGAAGTGCTGCACCTGGAGGAGTCCCGGCTCAGCGTCCTCAGCCGCCGCGTCGACGCCGACCTGCGGCTCGGCCGCCACCACGAGATCCTCGGCGAGCTGGTCGGACTGTGCGTGGAGCACCCTCTCGACGAGACGTTCCACGGGCAGTACATGGTCGCGCTGTGCCGGGCCGGGCGCCGGGGGCGGGCTCTGGAGGTCTACGCACGCCTGCGGCAGGCGATGAAGTCCGAGCTGGGGACGGAGCCGTCGCAGGCCATGACCGCGCTGCACCGGACGATCCTGAGTGACTCCGGCATCGACTGGGAGCCCAGGACGGCGAGCCGGGGCGGCGCGGTACGACTGCCGCAGGCCAGTTGAGCGCGCCGGACTGAACGGCTGCGGACTCACTGAGGTTCGAGAGCGCTTCGACCGGTGCGGCGCACGATGGCTGCGTCCAGGGCACCGGGGAACACCTTCAGCACCCCGGTGCCGACCGCCCCGTCGGGAGCGGCCGTCGCGGTGAGGAGAGGTCCATGAAGGCCCTGGTGTTGTCGGGCGGCAGAGGAACCCGCCTGCGTCCCTTCAGCTACTCGATGCCCAAGCAGCTGATCCCGGTAGCCAACCAGCCCGTCCTGGAGCATGTCCTGGACAACCTGCGGGCGATCGGGGTGGAGGAGGTCGGCGTCATCGTCGGCGACTGGGCACCGCAGATCAGGTCGCTCCTCGGCGACGGCGGCCGGTACGGGATGCGGATCACCTACATCCCGCAGGACGAGCCGCGCGGGCTGGCCGACTGCGTGGCCATCGCCCGCGACTTCCTCGGCGACGACGACTTCGTGATGTACCTCGGCGACAACATGCTGCTGCAGGGGGTGCGGGAGATCGCCGAGGCGTTCCGCGCCCGGCGGCCCGCCGCCCAGGTGCTCGTGCACAAGGTGGCCGACCCGCGCGCGTTCGGCGTTGCCGAGGTGGACGCCGAGGGCCGCGTTCTCGCCGTCGAGGAGAAGCCGCAGGAGCCGAGGAGCGACCTGGCCCTGATCGGGGTCTACTTCTTCACCCCGGCCGTCCACCAGGCGGTCGCCGGCATCCGGCCGAGCGCCCGCGGCGAGCTGGAGATCACCGACGCCATCGCCTGGCTCGTCGAGCACGGCGCCCGGGTCGAGGCGACGGAGTACGGCGGCTACTGGCGTGACACCGGCTGCGTGGAGGACGTGCTGGACTGCAACCGCGAGCTGCTCGACTCGCTCACCGGACGGACCGACGGCATGGTCGACGCGGCCAGCGAACTCGTCGGCGAGGTCGTCGTCGAGGCCGGGGCGCGGGTGATCCGCTCGCGCATCGAGGGCCCGGTCGTGGTGGGCGCCGGCACGGTCATCGAAGACAGCCACGTCGACCCGCACACCGCCATCGGCCGCGACTGCCGGATCAGCGACGCCACGCTCGGCTACTCCATCGCCCTCGACGGCGCGACCGTCCGCCAGGTGCGCGGCATCCACGGGTCGTTGATCGGCCGCGCCGCGGTCGTCAGCGCCGCGGGCGAGGAACTCGGCCGCCATCGCGTCGTCGTCGGCGACCACACCACCGTCGAGGTGGCGGCGTGAGCCTCGGCCTCGGCCCGGCCGCGCCGCGCCCGGTGCGGATCGGCGTCCTCGGCACCGCCGACATCGCCCGGCGGCGCATGCTGCCCGCCTTCGCCGCCTGCCCGCTCACCGAGGTCGCCGCGGTGGCCAGCCGCGACGACGACAGGGCGGTGGCACAGACCGAGCGGTTCGGCGGCCGGCCCGTGCACGGCTACGCGGCGCTGCTCGAGCGGGACGACATCGACGCGGTCTACGTGCCGCTGCCGATCGCACTGCACGCCGAGTGGGTCGAGCGGGCCCTGCTCGCGGGCCGGCACGTGCTTGCGGAGAAGCCGCTCACCGCGTCGCCCGCCCGGACCCGGCGGCTGCTGGCGCTCGCCCGGGCCCGCGGTCTGGTGCTGATGGAGAACGTGATGTTCGTCCGCCACCCGCAGCACGAGGCCGTACGGCGGCTGGTGGCCGAGGGCGCGATCGGGGCGCCGCGGTCGTTCAGCGCCGCCTTCACCATCCCCGAACTGCCGCCGCACGACATCCGGTTCAGCGCTGAGCTGGGCGGCGGCGCGCTGCTCGACATCGGGCTTTACCCGGTGCGCGCCGCGCTCCACCTGCTCGGAGGGGACCTCACCGTCGCCGGCGCGGTGCTCCACCGGCCGCCGGACCGGGAGGTCGAGACCTCCGGCGCCGTGCTGCTGCGCCGCCCCGACGGGGTGACGGCGCAGCTCACCTTCGGCATCGGGGCCGGCTACCGCTCGATGTACGAGATCTGCGGCGCCACCGGCCGGCTGCGGGTGGACCGCGCCTTCACGCCGCCGGCCGACCACCGCCCGGCACTCGTCCTGGAGCGGGCGGGCGGCTCGGAGACGGTCGGGCTGGAGGCGGCCGACCAGGTCGAGGCCACCGTACGCGCGTTCGCCGAAGCGGTCCGCGGCGTGCCCGGAGCGGCGCCCGACCACCGGGCCACGCTGCGCCAGTCGCTGCTGCTCGCGGCGGTGCGGCGGGCGGCGAGCGGGCCCGCACCCGGTTTCGAGTCACCGTCGAGCCGGCCCGCCGACGATGGTCCCGGCCGTCGCGGGACGGCACAGCGAGGAAGGGAAGACGTGAGAGTGCACGTGAGAAGGGCGGGCCGGCCGTGACCCGCAGAGTGGTCATCACCGGGCTGGGCATCGTCGCCCCCGGCGGCATCGGCACCAAGGCGTACTGGGAGATGCTTACCGCGGGCCGCACCGCGACCCGTACCATCACCCACTTCGACGCCTCGCCGTTCCGGTCGCGGGTGGCCGCGGAGGCCGACTTCGACCCGGCCGCCGAGGGGCTGAGCCCGCAGGAGATCCGGCGGCTGGACCGCGCCGCGCAGTTCGCCGTCGTCAGCGCCCGCGAGGCGCTCGCCGACAGCGGTGTGACCGAGGACAGCTACGACCCCACGCGGATCGGCGTGACGCTCGGCAACGCCGTGGGCTGCACCACCAGCCTGGAGCGCGAGTACGTGGTGGTCAGCGACGGTGGCCGGAAGTGGCAAGTCGACCACGAGTACGCCGTCCCCGACCTGTACCGCCACTTCGTGCCCAGCTCGATGGCGAGCGAACTGGCCTGGCTCTCGGGAGCGGAGGGCCCCGCCGCCGTGGTCTCCACCGGCTGCACCTCCGGTCTCGACGCGCTCGGTCACGCCGCCGAGCTGATCCGGGAGGGCACCGTCGACATGATGGTCGCCGGCGCCGCCGAGGCCCCCATCTCGCCGATCACCTCGGCCTGCTTCGACGCCATCCACGCGACCACCCCGCGCAACGACGACCCCGAGCACGCCTCGCGCCCCTTCGACCGCACCCGCAACGGGCTTGTGCTCGGCGAGGGAGCGGCCGTGCTCATCCTGGAGGACCTCGGCAGCGCCCGCCGCCGCGGTGCCCACGTCTACGCGGAGATCGCCGGCTTCGCCTCGCGCTGCAACGCGTACCACATGACCGGACTCAAGCCCGACGGACGGGAGATGGCCGAGGCGATCGACGTGGCGCTCGGCGAGGCCCGCGTCGACCCCTCGGCGGTGGACTACATCAACGCCCACGGCTCCAGCACCAAGATGAACGACCGGCACGAGACCGCCGCGTTCAAGCGCAGCCTGGGCTACCACGCGTACAACACCCCGGTCAGCTCGATCAAGTCGATGATCGGGCACTCGCTCGGCGCGATCGGCGGCCTGGAGGCGGCGGCGTGCGCGCTGGCCATCGAGCACGGCGTGCTGCCGCCGACGGCCAACCTCCACGAGCCCGACCCCGAGTGCGACCTCGACTACATTCCCCTCACCGCGCGCGAGCAGCGCACCGACGTCGTGCTCAGCGTGGGCAGCGGCTTCGGTGGCTTCCAGACCGCGCTGGTGCTGGCCCGGCCGGACAGGAGCAGCCGATGACGGCGCAGGCGGTGGTGACCGGGATCGGCGTGGTGGCCCCCAACGGCCTGGGTGCCGAGGAGTACTGGAAGGCCACGGTCGAGGGGCGCAGCGGCCTCGGCCCGATCACCCGGTTCGATGCAGCGCAGTACCCGTCCCGGGTGGCCGGGGAGGTACCGGGGTTCGTCGCCGAGGAGCACGTCCCCAGCCGGCTCATCCCGCAGACCGACCACATGACCCGGCTCGCCCTGACCGCGGCCGACTGGGCGGTGCGGGACGCCGGGATCGACCCGGCCGCGCTCGACGAGTACGGCATGGGCGTGGTGACCGCGGCCTCCGGCGGCGGCGTCGAGTACGGCCACCGCGAGCTCCAGCAGTTGTGGAGCAAGGGCAAGGAGTACGTCAGCGCGTACCAGTCGTTCGCCTGGTTTTACGCGGTCAACACCGGCCAGATCTCCATCCGGCACCGGATGCGCGGGCCGAGCGGGGTGCTCGTCACCGAGCAGGCCGGCGGGCTCGACGTGCTCGGCCACGCCCGGCGGCACGTGCGCCGCGGCACCTCGCTGGTGGTCTCCGGCGGCGTCGACGGCGCCCTGTGCCCATGGGGCTGGGTGGCCCAGATCGCCACCGGGCGCCTGAGCGAGGTGGCCGACCCCGCCCGCGCCTATCTGCCGTTCTCCGCCGACGCGTGCGGCTACGTACCCGGCGAGGGCGGCGCCATCCTGCTGGTGGAGAAGGCGGAGTCGGTCTTCGGGCGGGGCGGCGGCCAGGTCTACGGCGAGGTCGCCGGGTACGCGGCCACCTTCGACCCGCGGCCCGGCAGCGGCCGCCCGCCCGGGCTGCAACGGGCCGCAGAACTGGCGCTCGCGGACGCACGGTTGACTCCGGAGGACGTCGACGTGGTCTTCGCCGACGCCGCAGGGGTCCCCGCGCTGGACCGCGCGGAGGCCGAGGCGCTGGTGGCCCTCTTCGGGCCGCGCGGGGTGCCGGTGACCGCGCCGAAGACCATGACCGGCCGCCTCTTCGGCGGCGGCGCCGCGCTGGACGCGGCCACCGCACTGCTCGCGCTGCGCGACGGTGTCGTCCCGCCGACCGTCGGAGTCGAGGCGCCCGCCGACGGTATGGAGCTCGACCTGGTCACCGGCGCCGCCCGGGAGGCCCGGCTGGGCACCGCGCTCGTCCTGGCCCGGGGGTACGGCGGATTCAACGCCGCCCTGGTGCTCCGCCGCGGCCGGCGCCGGACGGCGTCCGGCTCCGGCGCATCGCTACCGAAAACGAGGAAGGCTGACATGTCCCAGCAGACCGTGATGGAACTCGCCGAACTGACCCGCCTGCTCCGGGAGAACGCGGGCGAGGCGGAGGGGGTCGACCTCGACGGCGACGTCCTCGACACCGACTTCATGGAGCTCGGCTATGACTCGCTCGCACTGCTGCAGGTCGTAGGGAGCATCCAGCGCGACTACGGGATCGTGATCCCGGACGACGCCGCAGCCGAGGCGGAGACCCCGCGCGCGCTGCTCGACCTGATCAACGGCGCCCGGTCGTACGCGGCCTGACCCGGACGCGACCCGTGCCCACCGCACGGCGGCCCACCCGGCCGCCGCGGAGCGGCCTGCTCGGCCACCCGCCGGAACGGCCCACCTGGGCCACCACACCGCGGCCCACCAGGCCGCCGATATCGCGGCCGTCCCGCCCCACCCGGGCGGGACGGCCGCGGTGTGTCCGGCGGCTCGTCACCCCACCCCCGCCACACCCCGCCTCACCCCCCGCAGGAGCCGGACCGATGTCTTCCACCGCGCCCGCACCCGCAGCCGCGCCCGCGCCGCCCGCCAGGGGGCCACAGGCCCCGCCACGGCTCGCCTTCCTGCTGCCCGGTCAGGGCGCACAGCGACCCGGCATGGCCCTCGGCCTGTACGGCGTCGAGGAGTCCTTCACCGCCGCCGTCAACGAGGTGCTCGACCTGTACGGCCCGGAGGGCGACCGGATCCGCGGCGACTGGGCGAGCGAGCACCCGGCCGTCCCGCTCGACCACGTCTCGCGCGCCCAGCCGCTGCTGTTCGCCCTCGACTACGCGCTCGGCCGGATGCTGCTGGCCTGGGGCGCGCGGCCCGCCGTGCTGCTCGGCCACAGCGCCGGGGAGGCGGCCGCGGCGGTGCTCGCCGGGGTGATGACGCTGCCGGACGCGGTGGCGCTGCTCGCCGAGCGCGTCGAGCTCATCGCGGACGCGCCCCCCGGTGGCATGCTCGCCGTCGCCGCGAGCGAGGCGGAGGTGGCCCCGTACCTGACCGACGAGGTCGTCGTCGGCGCGGTCAACGCCCCCGCCCAACTCCTGCTCGCCGGGCCGGAACCACAGCTCACCGCGGTCGCCGGGGCACTCACCGCGGACGGTGTCGTCTGCGCCCGGGCCCGCGCCACGCACGGTTTCCACAGCCCGTCGATGGACGACGCCTGCCGCCGGCACCTCCTCTCGGTCGCCGCTGTGCCGCTGCGCCCGCCGGCCATCACCGTCCTGTCCGGCTACACCGCCGCAGAACTCACCGCGGACCAGGCCACCGACCCGGAGTTCTGGGCCGGCCAGCCGGCGCGCCAGGTGCGCTTCGGACCCGCCCTTGACCGGCTGCTCGCCGCGGGCCCCTGCCATCTGGTCGAGACCGGGCCCGGACAGAGCCTGTCCGCGCTCGCCCGCCGCCACCCCGGCGTCACGCGGGGCGGCAGCACGGTGGTGTCCCTGCTCGACGCCCGTGCCCGCGGCCCGCACCGGGACCGGGCCGCGCTGCTGCGCGCCGCCGAACACCTGGCCGCGCTCGGTCACCTGTCCGACCCGGACGCCGTCGCCCGGCTGCGTGCCGCGCTCGGTACCGAAGCCGGTGCCTCCACAGCGGTTCGACCCCGGTTCGAGACGCCGGCACGACGCTCGGCGCCATGAGGATTCTGGTCACCGGCGGAGCCGGGTTCATCGGCTCCCACTACGTACGCTCCCTGCTGGCGGGCGCCTACCCGGGTTTCGAGGGGGCCCGGGTGACGGTGGTCGACAGCCTGACCTACGCGGGGAACCCCGCCAACCTCCCGCTGGACGACCCGAGGCTGGAGTTGGTCAAGGGGGACATCTGCGACCAGCCGCTGCTGGAGGAGGTCTTCCCCGGCCACGACGCCGTGCTGCACTTCGCCGCCGAGTCCCACGTGGACCGCTCCCTGGACGGCCCCGCCGGATTCGTGCGCACCAACGTCGCTGGCACCCAGTGCGTGCTCGACGCGGCGCTGCGCTGCGGCGTCCCCCGGGTGGTGCACGTCTCCACCGACGAGGTGTACGGCTCGATCACCGAGGGCGCGTGGACCGAGGAGTCACCGCTGCTGCCCAACTCCCCCTACTCCGCCTCCAAGGCGGGCAGCGACCTGATCGCACGCGCCTACTGGCGCACCCACGGCCTCGACGTCTCCATCACCCGCTGCTCCAACAACTACGGGCCCCACCAGCACGTCGAAAAGCTCATCCCGCGGTTCGTCACCAACCTGCTGGACGGGCAGCCCGTCCCGCTCTACGGCGACGGCGGCAACGTGCGCGAATGGCTGCACGTGGACGACCACTGCCGCGCCCTGCACCTGGTGCTCACCAAGGGCCGCGCGGGGGAGGTCTACAACATCGGCGGCGGCCACCACGCCACCAACCGCGAGATCACCGAGCAGCTGCTCGAACTGTGCGGCGCCGACTGGGACATGGTCCGGAAGGTCGCCGACCGCAAGGGCCACGACCTGCGGTACGCGCTCGACGACAGCAAGATCCGCGAGCAGCTCGGCTACGCGCCGCGGGTGGCCTTCGAGTGGGGTCTGGCCGACCTGGTCGCCTGGTACCGGGAGAACCGCGGCTGGTGGGAGCCGCTGAAGCAGACGGCGTCCTGACGGCGCCGCACCCCCAGCCCATCCGACCGAGGAGTCGACATGCGGGTCCTGTTCACCACTGCCCCCCTGCCCGGCCACCTGTATCCGATGGTGCCGCTCGCCTGGGCACTGCGTGCCGCGGGCCACCAGGTGCTGGTGGCCGCGCCGGAGAACTTCAGCGAGACCGTCGTGGCCACCGGGCTCCCCGCCGCCACCAGCGCACCGCCCGTGGCGTTCGAGGAGTTCATGCTGCACGACCGGGACGGTCGCCGGCTCACCCCCGCGGCCGACCCGGCCGAGCGCCGCAGGGAGAGCGGCCGTGCCTGGGGACGGCTGGCCGCCCGGACGCTCGACGGCACGCTCCGCCTGATCGAGACGTGGCGGCCGGACCTGCTGGTGTGCGAGCCCATGGAGTACGCCGGACAACTGGCGGCGTCCGCGCACGGCGTGCCGTGGATCGAGCCCGGGCTGAGCCTGTCCGACTTCAGCGCCCCCGAGGGGCCGCGGGCGAGCGCCGTGGCGGAACTCGGGCCCGAGCGCGCCGCCCTCGGTGTGCCCCGGCTGCAGGACCCCGCGCTCTTCCTGGACGTGCGCCCGGCGGCGCTGCGCGGCCCGGACCCCCGCGCCGGTCTGCCGATGCGGTACGTCCCCTACAACGGCCCCGACGTCCGCCCCCCCTGGCTCGACGCGCCGCGCTCCCGGCCGCGGATCTGCCTCACCCTCGGCAGCATGCTGCCCACCCACGGCCGCCTCGACTTCCCCGGGCGCATGGCCGAACTCGCCCGCGCCCTCACCGGTCTCGGAGCCGAGGTCGTGGTGGCGGTGGACGACCGCGTCGCCGAGGCCTGGCGGCCGCTGCCGTCCGGGGTGGTCGCGGCCGGCCGCTTCGCGCTGGAGCGCGGGCTCACCGGCTGCGACCTGCTGATCAGCCACGGCGGCCCGGGCTCGGTCTTCGCCGCGCTCTCGCTGGGTGTCCCCCAACTGTGCCTGCCGCAGACCTCGGACCAGTTCGACAACTCGCTGCGGCTGCAGGAGTACGGCTGCGGGCTGCGCCTGCTGCCGGGCGAGGCGTCCACCGAGGCGGTACTGGAGCGCGCCGAGGCACTGCTGCGGGAGGCCGGGTACCGGGAGCGGGCCAGTGAGGTCGCCGCCGCGACGGCCGCGATGCCCGCCCCCGCCGACGTCGTCGCCGAGCTGGCCAAGGCCGCCGCCGGCCGGGCCGGGTGAGCCGGCCGTGCAGATCGTCGGAAACGGCTTCCTCGCCCGGCACTTCGCGCGCCTGGCCGACCGCCACGACGGGGTCGTGCTGCTCGCCGCCGGGGTGTCCTGGGCCGCCGGCACCTCGGCCGCCGCATTCGCCCGCGAGGAGGCGCTGGTGAGGGAGGTACTGCGCCGCTGCCGGGCCGACGGCACCCGGCTCGTCTTCTTCTCCACCGCCTCCACCGGCATGTACGGCGCCCCCGGCTGCCACGGGCGGGAGGACGAATTGGTCACGCCCTGCACTCCGTACGGGCGGCACAAGCGGGCGCTGGAGCAGGTGGTCGGCTCCGGTGGCGCCGACCACCTCGTCCTCCGCCTCGGCCACGTCGTCGGCCCCGGCCACCCGCCGCACCAGTTGCTGCCCTCACTGATCAGCCAGGTGCGCGCGGGCGAGGTGACGGTGCACCGCGGCGCGGCTCGCGATCTGATCGCCATCGACGACGTGGTCGACCTGGTCGACCGGCTGCTCACGCTCGGCGTGCGCGACGACGTGGTCAACATCGCCTCCGGGGTGGCCGTCCCCGTCGAGGCGATCGTCGACCATCTCGAGCGGCGGCTCGGCACCCCGGCGACGCGCCGGTTCGTCACCGGCCTCGGCGCCAACCACCGGGTCCGCATCGACAAGCTGCGGCGGCTGCTGCACCCGCGACCGGTGGCCTTCGCCGACGACTACTACCAGGGGGTGCTCGACCGCTACGTCGACTCCCCGGCGACCGCACAGGAAGCCCCGGCACTGTGACCGGGGCCCCGGAACACGGGAACAACAGGGGAGTGCACCGGTGCGTGTGCTGTTCGTGACGGCCGTGATGCCGTCGCACTACTTCGTCATGGCGCCGTTCGCCTGGGCCCTGCGCGCCGCGGGACACGAGGTGTACGCCGCCACCCACCCGGAGCTCGTCGACACCGTCGCGGCGTCCGGCATACCCGTGGTCGGCGCCGGCCCGCCGGTGGACTTCGCCCGCCGCTACCGGGAGCGGGCCGGGACGGGGCGGCCCGCGGCGGCGGACCCCAAGACGCTCTTCTGCGACATCGCCGACGGCATGGCCGACGACGTGGTGCGGTTCGCCCGCGCCTGGTGGCCGGACGTCGTGGTCTGGGAGCCGTCCGCGCTCGCCGGGCCGCTCGTCGCCGCCGTCACGGGCGCGCTGTCGCTGCGCTGCCCTTGGGGGCCGGACATCGTCGGCCGCGGCCTGGGCCGGGACAACCTGCCGCCCGAGTTCGGCGCGCTCTTCGAACGGTTCGGGCTGCGCCTGGCCGACGTGCCAGAGTGGTGGAACCTCGACGCCTGCCCCGAGGCGGCGCAGGTGCCGGGGATGGCCAGGCGGTTGCCGGTGCGCTACGTGCCGTATAGCAGCGCCGGGCGGGTGCCGTCCGGGGTGCTGGAGCGGCCCGCTGGCCGGCCCCGGATCTGCGTCGCGCTGGGCATCACCATGACCGAGGTGGCTGGCCCGGACGGCTTCTTCGCCCCCCGGGTGCTCGACGCCCTGTGCGGGCTCGACGTCGAGCTCGTCGCCGCCGTCGTGGCGGGCCAGCGGCCGCTGCTGGGTACGGTGCCGCAGGGGGTTCGGGTCGTGGAGGACTGCGCCCTGCACATGCTCATCCCCTCCTGCGACCTCGTCATCCACCACGGCGGCACCGGCACCATGCTCACCGCCGCACTGCACGGCGTACCGCAGCTGGCGCTCAGCCACAGCCCCGACCAGCGGTTCTTCGCCGTCCACCTGGCGCGCACCGGCGCGGGCAGCCACCTCCCCGCAGCCGAGGCGGGGCCCGCCGAACTGCGCGGGCTCGTCGGGGAGCTGCTCGGCGACCCCGCCTGCCGAGCGGCCGCGGCGGCCCTGCGGGACGCCATGACGGGCCTGCCGACACTCGCGGACTACATACCGGTCGTGGAGCGGCTGGCGGCCGGAGACGGGGCCGCCGACGCGCTCGCGCCCATCGCACAGCACATACCGCAGCTCATACAGCAGCTCGGACAGCAGGGAGCAGCATCATGACCGACACCCCGGACGGCCTCGACTTCGGCCTGTTCTTCTTCGCCGCGGTCGGGGACGCCGCCGCCGACGCCTACCGACTGCTGCTGGCAGGCGCCCGCCGCGCCGACGAGCTCGGCTTCTCCTTCGTCTCCACTCCGGAGCGCCACTTCCACCGCTTCGGCGGAGCCTTCCCCAACCCGGCGGTCACCTCAGCCGCGGTGGCCGCGGTGACCGAGCGGATGCAGATCCGGGTGGGCAGCGTGGTCACCCCGCTGCACCATCCCGCGCGCGTGGTCGAGGACTTCGGCGTCATCGACGTCATCTCGGGCGGGCGCGCGGCGATCTCGGTCGGCTCCGGGTGGAACGTCAACGACTTCGTGCTGGCCCCGGAGGCGTACGAAGGCCGCCGCGAGCGGGTCGTCGCCGACATCGCGGCGATCCGCCGGGCCTGGGCCGACGGCACCTGGACCGGGCCCAACCCGCACGGCGAGGAGGTCACCGTCGACCTCTACCCGCGGCCGGTCCAGCGTGAGCTGCCGATCTGGACCACCGTCTCGCGAAGCGAGGAGACCTTCCGCACCGCGGGCCGTCTCGGCACCAACGTCCTCACCCACCTGGAGAACCAGGACGTCGACGGGCTCGCCGAGAAGATCACGGTCTACCGCAAGGCACGCGCGCAGGCCGGGTTCGACCAGGGGCGGGTCACGGTGATGATGCACACCTACGTCGCCGCGACCACCGAGGCCGCGCACGCGGTTGCCGCGCCCGCGCTCAGGGAGTACCTGCTGACCGCCATCGACCTGGAGGCCCGCGCGGTACGCGCCGGCGGGTCGATGAGCGGCGGGCGCCGGGGCCGTGACTTCATGGGCCGCGACGACGCCCGCTCCCGCCTCGCCGAATTCGGCGTCAACCGGTACCTGGGCGGCACCTCGCTGATCGGCTCGGTGGACGCCTGCACGGCGGTGGCCGAACGAGTACGCGCCGCGGGCGCCGACGAGATCGCCTGCCTGGTCGACTTCGTCGGCGACACCGACGCCGTCCTGGCGGGCCTGGAACACCTGGACACCGTTCGCCGCCGCGTCGCCGCTCCGCGGGACTGAGCACGCGAGGCGGCGCGGGCGCCGGGGAGTCGCCGGCGCCCGCGCCGCCGTGCCGGGCCGTGTCCGCGCACCGGGCGCGGGCTGCGGTGCCGCCGGGGACCGGCCTTTCCCCGCCGCGACGGCGATCGGCCTCGACAGCGGAGCCAGCGGTGGCGAGCCGGCCGTATCCCCGCGCAGACGCCGACGGCCCGTGGCGGTTCGCCACGGACCGTCGGCGCGCCGGTGTCAGCGGGCGCGTCGGCGGCGCCGCAGGAGCAGACCGGCGCCGAGGGCGGCGCCGGTCATCGTGGGCAGGCCGTGGATGTCGCGCAGCGCGGTGTCCACCACGGCCCCGGCGAGCACCGCACCGCCCCACAGGCGGACCCGGTTCAGCAGCGGTCGCGGCCAGCCGCGGTCGCCCGCCTCGAGGTACAGCCAGGCGATCAGCCCGCCCGCGAGGCCCAGGTCGGCGACGGAGTTGCCCGCGCCGTGCGGTTGCCAGGCGTACCCGACGAGTTCGCCGACCGCGCCGGGCACCAGATAGAGCGCGAGCATCGCGCGCGAGCCGAGGAGCCGCTCGACCGGCACCCCGAGCAGCGCGATGCCCGGCACGGTGATCAGCGACTGCCAGGAGGGGTCCTGGACCAGCAGCGGGGACAGCGCCCGCCACCACTCGCCGCGGGCGAGCGCGTCGGGGTCGCGCCGCAGTGCCGACAGCACCTCCGGCCAGGCGAACTGCGCCGCGGTCACCGCACCGGTGACCAGGAGGACGGAGGCGGTCGCCACCGGGAACCGCCGTCTGCCGGGCGGTCGCCGCGTCATCGGCGCCCGCCCGCGCCGGGCCTGCTGGTGTCCATCAACGTCCCACTCCTGTCCGGTGCTTGCCCGCCACGCACGGCCTGTCCCCACCATGCTGCACGAGGTCCTCGAGGACCGCTGGAGGAGTTCCTCGGCGAGGGCCGCGCTCCCGGCGCCCCCTCCGGCGACCGTCTCACCGGTCAGCCCTCGTCGGCGCGCGAGCCGACCAGCACGCTCAGCGGCAGGCCGGGCCGCGTCGTCAACTCGGCCCGGGTCAGACCGGCTTCGGCGAGCATCGCGCGGTGCGCCTCGGTCGAGTGCAGCTCGCCGCCCGCGGTCCACGACAGCATGAGCAGGCCGAGCAGGTGGGCGTGCGGCTCGTCGGCGGGCGGCCGGTCGCCGGTGGTGAACCCCAGCACCACCAGCCGGCCGCCCGGCGCGAGGACCCCGGCGAGCCGTTTCATCAGCGCGGCGGCGCGCTCCGGCGGGAAGTGGAAGAGCAGGTTGCCCACCACCACGACGTTGTACGGGCCGTCCAGCGGCACATCAAAGACGTCGCCGGGGAGCAGCTCCACCCGGTCGCGCACCCCGAGCCGGCGGGCGTGCCCGTCGGCGACCTCGAGCACGGTGGGCCAGTCCTGCGAGGTGATCCGGGCGTCCGGCAGCCGCCGGGCGAGCGTGTAGCCGGTCAGGCCGTGCCCGCACCCGGCGTCCAGCACGCGCAGCCCGGTGCGCTCCTTCGCCCAGGGTTCCAGGACGTCGGCGAGGAGCTCGGCCGCGCGAACGGTGCCGAAGGTGGTGTGGGTGGCGAAGTCAACCCAGTACGGGAAATCCGGCGCCAGGGCGTCGACGCCCGGCACCGGGCCGCCCTCGCGTACCGTGCGCGCCAGCCGTCCCAGTGCCTCCCACTCACCGGTGCTCGCCGCCACCGAGGCGATGCCGCCGCAGTATCCGGGGCTGGTGGTGACGAGCAGTTCCCCGGCGCCGGGCACCAGGCCGTAGCGCCCCTCGCACTCGTCGACGAGCCGCAGCGCGGCCAGCGCACCGAGCAGCAGCCGGGTACCGCGCTCGTCGGCGCCGGTCCGGGCGGCCACCACCGCCGCGTCGGCCGGCCCCTCGGCGAGTGCGTCGAAGATCTTCAACTCGACCGCGGCACGCACCACCGCGGTCTGCTTGAACGCGGCCATCATCTCGAACAGCCGCTGCGGTGTGAGCCGTTCGGCATCCGCTCCGGTCACGATCGCTCCTTCCCAGGGTGGCCGCCGGGCGGCGGGCCGCCGCCACTGTGGCCGGGCCGCCTGCAGGGCGGCTCGACCCCGGATCGAGAGCGCTCCGCGATCCTGGCGGACCGGTGGTTGAATCCGAGGAGACATGCATGCGTGTGCTGTTCACGGTGTCGGCCTGGCGCGGGCACTGGTACCCGCTCGTGCCCCTGGGGTGGGCGCTCCAGGCATCCGGGCACGAGGTGCGGGTGGCCTGCGCCCCGTCGCAGAGCACGGAGATCGGCCGGGCCGGGCTGGTGCCGGTGCCGGTGCTCGGCGAGGTCGACATGATGTTCCTGGCCCGGTTGCAGAACGTCTGGAACGCCCAGGAGGGCACCTGGCCCTACCCCGCGCCGCCGCCGCACCCGGTCACCGGCGAACCCATGCGGTCCCTCGCCGAGTTCACCTTCGCCGACTTCACCCGGGAGAGCGGTGCGCGGCTCGCCGAGCCGGCCCGGCGCGGCTTCGACGCCGCCGTCGGCCTCGCCCGGCGCTGGCGGCCCGACCTCGTGGTGCATGAACTGCTCAGCCTTGAAGGCGTGCTGGCAGCCCGGGTGACCGGGGTGCCATCGGTGCTGCACCTGTGGGGTCCGGTCGGCACCGACGAGGACGAGCCGGGGCTGCGGCTGCGCCCGGACGACCCCACGGGCGCGTTCCGCCGCCACGGCGCGGGGGAGTTCCGGCCCGACTTCGTCCGGCACGTCATCGACCCGTGCCCCGCCGGGCTGCGGCCGCGCACCGACGCGGCGCGCCTGCCGATGCGGTACGTCCCCTACAACGGGCCCGGCGCCGTGCCCCGCCTGGCGCCGCCGCGCCCCGGCCGGCCCCGGGTCTGCGTCATCTGGGGCAACTCGGCCACCCGGGTGGCAGGTCCGCAGGCGTTCAGGCTGCCCGAGGTGCTGGCGGCCCTGACGGAGCTGGACGCCGACGTCGTCCTCACCGCCCCGGCGGCCGACGTCGCCGCGCTCGGGCAACTGCCGCCGTCGGTGACCGTGTTGGCCCAGTGCCCGCTCCACCTGCTGCTGCCCGGCTGCGACGCGGTCGTCCACCACGGCGGCGCGGGGGCGGTGATGACGGCGACGGCCGCCGGGGTGCCGCAGATGGTCATGGCGTGCGCGATGGACCAGTTCCTCAACGCCCGCCGGGTCGCCGCCGCCGGCGCCGGGCTCGCCCTGCCCGCCCATCGGGCCGACGCCGTGGCGGTGCGCGCCGCGGTGGGGGAACTGCTCGGCGATCCCGGCCACCGCGAGCGGGCGGCGCGGCTGCGCGACGAGATGCGGGCGCTGCCCAGCCCGGCACAGCTCGTACGTGATCTGGCGGCGCTGGCCGCCCGCTGAGCCCTGCGCCTCGGGTCGCGGTACGCGCGCACGCCGACGGCCCGCCCGGATCATCCGGGCGGGCCGTTCGTACGGGGCGGCCGGAGACACTCCGGCGCCGGTCAGACGCGGATCTCGTCGCGCCGGTAGAGCCAGGCCGCCAGCGCCGAGAACAGCGCCAGATAGCCGCCGAGGACGACGAGGTCGACCACGGAGGGCCATTCGCCGCGCTGCGCGTAGTGGCCGAGCTGCGCGAGGTGGTAGGTGGGGGTCAGCTTCGCCACCACCCGCAGCCACGACGGGAAGGTCTCGACCGGCCAGAACAGCCCTCCCGCCATCGAGAAGCCCAGGTTCACCACCATCAGGCCGACGGTGATCGAGGTGGAGGTGAACATGTAGCCGAGCAGCACGCTCAGCGAGCAGAAGACCAGGCTGCCGAACCATACGGCGAGCGTGGCGCCCACCCAGGACGGGCCCGACATCCGCACCCCGTTGAAGAACCCGCCGAAGGCGAAGATGGCGACGGTGGCGGTGAGGCTCACCGTCGCGCCGGTGAGCACCTTGGCCGCGATGTACTTGCCGCTCGACATCGAGGTGAGCCGCAGCTGCCGGGTCCAGCCGATCTCCCGCTCGGCGGCGATGCGCGGGCCGCCGGCGTTGAGGGCGGCGCCGATCGCGCTGAAGACGGCCATCGACACCAGCAGGTACTTGGCCGCCGAGGTGCCGCCGAGCGTCGCCGTCTTGTTGCGGGCGCTCGACAGGTAGATCATCATGGGCATGCCGATGGTGAAGACGATGAAGCGCCAGTCCCGGAAGGCGCGCTTGATCTCCAGTTCCAGCAGGACGCTCAACGGGTCGTCTCCTTGTTCGTGACGAGGGAGCCAAGGGGCTGGGGGTCGGAGCCGGACCGCTCGCCGCCCGGATCCTGGGTGATGCTCAGATAGGCCTGCTCCAGCCCGAGGCCGGTGATCTCCAGGTCGCGCGGGCGGGGCCCACCGAGCACCATGGCCTCCACCGTGGCGTCGGAGTCCGCGCTGTGCAGCACCGCCGTGTCGCCGTGCGCCTGCGCGTCGACCACGCCCGGCAGTCCGCGCAACTGCCCGACGTCGGCGCCCGGGCAGGTGAAGCTCATGCGGCGCAGACCGGTGCGGGCCTTCATGGCGGCGGGGGTGGTGTCGGCGAGCAGCCGCCCCTGGTGCATCACGAGGATGCGGTCAGCGGCATTGTCCGCCTCCTCCATGTAGTGGGTGGCGAACAGCAGGGTCCGCCCGGCCCGGGTCTGGGCCCGCATCGTCTCCCAGAACTGGTTGCGGGTGGCCACGTCCATCCCCGCGGTGGGCTCGTCGAGCACGACCAGGTCGGGGTCCTCGACGATGGCGAGGGCGAAGCGGATGCGCTGCCGCTGACCGCCGGAGAGCTTGTCGACCCGGTGTCCGGCGATGTCCTCGATGCCGGCCTGGCTCATGATGGTCTTGACCGGCAGCGGGTGCTGGGCGAGCCGGTGCACCAGCCGGATCAGGTCCCGCACCTTCACCTCGGGCATGAGCCCGCCGGTCTGGAGCATCGCGCCGACCAGCCCGGCCCTAATGGCATCGGCCGGCCGCTGCCCGAACAGCCGCACCTGGCCGGAGTCGGGGCGGACCAGGCCCAGCAGGATGTCCAGCGTGGTCGACTTGCCGGCGCCGTTGGGCCCGAGCAGGCCGACCGTCTGGCCGGGCTCGACGGTGACGGTGAGGTCGTCGACGGCGCGGACGTCGCCGTAGCGCTTGGAGACGCCCTCCAAGGCGATCGCGGGGGCGGGCGGCGCGGCCGGCCGCTTGGTGGTGGTTCCCATACGGGTCAGGTGTCCCTTCGGCAGGAGAGGTCGGCAGGAGACGGGGGTCGGGAGGGGGGCCGGGGCACGGCGGGACGGTCAGACGGGCCGGGCGGGTGGCCGCACCACCTCGACCACCGCCGAGGACCAGGTGAACCCGGCGCCCACGCCCATGACCAGCACCCGCTGGCCGGGGCGCAGGGCATGGGTGTCCGCCAGGTGTCCCAGGCTCGCGAACTGGTCGGCGGCGCCGAGGTGGCCGACGCCGCGGAACCACGACCAGAGCGTGCGCTCCTCGGGGATGCTCAGCGGGGCGGTGTAGGAGGCGTCGAGCCGGCGCCGGCCGAAGTGGGGGAGGACGTACCAGTCGATGGTCGCCAGGTCGGTGCCGGCCTCGTCGAGGGCCCGGGTGAGTGCCGCTCGCTGCCCCGCGGCGGTGCGGGCCACCGTCGCGGACATGCTCGCGGTGGCACGGAAGCCCTTCTGGCACGCCTTCATGTCGATCGGGCGCCGTACCGTGAACGGCGCCGGACCGAACGGGTCGTCGCCCCGGTGCATCGCCTCCAGCTCCGGGTCGGAGACGGTCGCCAGGCTCAGCAGGCGGCCCCAGCCGTCCCGGTTGGAGAGCACGAGGGCCGCGGCGCCGTCGCCGTAGACCGTGCCCGGGTCGCTGAACCACCGGTCGAAGCCGGGCAGGCAGAACCGGTCGGCGGCCACGGTGAGCGCCGCCGCGTCGCCCGGCGCCGCCGTCAGGTGCGCGGCGGCCAACTCCAGCGCGGCCATGCCCCCGTTGGACAGCTGCCGGATCTCCACCGCCGGGCACCGGTTGCCCAGCCCCTCGCGCTGCACGTACGAGGCGGGCGCCCACAGGTCGTGGCCCTGGTAGTAGACGTTGGCGTACAGAAGGACACTCACCTGCCCGGGATCGAGCGCCGAGCGCTCGAGCGCCTGCCGGGCGGCGCGCGCGGCCATCTCCGGTGCGGAGTCTCCCGCGGAGACGGTCGCGGCGAGATACCCCGTCGCCGCCAGGTCCTGCGGACGGCACAGATCGCGCTCGGCCGCTTCGGCGACGGTGAGGGCGGGCGGGAGCCACCGCCCATGACCGGCGATGAACACCGCGTTGTACTTCATTGCGTTCAGGGCCTTTCCGTGCGTCGGCCGCGGGCTCCGATCATGGGTGCGCGGTCTCGAACTCCGGTCGACCACTGATGGAATGCGCGGCTCCGGTCAAGCAGCGGGCGGATACCGGGCGACACCCCTCAGCGCGGGGGATCTCCGGGCAGGCGGGATCCCGCGACCGCGTCCGCGGGGAAGCAGTCGGCGAGCCGTGCCGCGTCGGCGGCGCTCAACCGCTCCGCGGCGGCGGCGATGTTCTCCAGCAGGTGCTCGCGGCGCACGGTGCCGGGAATCGGCACGATGTCCTCGCCCCGCGTCAGCACCCAGGCGAGCGCGAGCCGCCCGAGCGGGACGCCGGTCTCCTCGGCGATCCGGGCCGCCTCGCCGAGAAGGACGCGGTTGCGGGCGAGGTTCTCCGGGGCGAACCGCGGATGGTTGCGCCGGTAGTCCCCCTCGGCCGGGCCGTTCGCACCCACCGCCCCGGCGAGGAACCCACGGCCGAGCGGGCTGCACGCCACCAGGCCGATGCCCAGCTCGCGGGCGACCGGCAGCACGGCGTCCTCCACGTCCCGCGACCACAGCGAGTACTCGGCGGCGACCGCGGCGACGGGGTGGACGGCGTGCGCCCGGCGCAGTACGTCCGCCGGCGCCTCCGACAGGCCGATGTGGCGGATCTTGCCCTCGGCGACGAGTTCCGCGAGCCCGCCCACACTCTCCTCCACCGGCACCTTCGGGTCCACCCGTGCCAGGTGGTAGAGGTCGATGTGGTCGGTGCCCAGCCGCCGCAGCGACGCCTCGCAGGCCCGCCGCAGGAAGGCGGGGGAACCGTCGAAGGCGGTGGGCCGCCGCGAGCCGGCGAAGACCGCGCCGCCGCGGGTCGCGATCACGGCCTGTTCGCGCCGCCCAGCCAGTGCGCGGCCCAGCAGCTCCTCCACGCTGCCGCCGCCGTAGAAGTCGGCGGTGTCCAGCAGTGTCACGCCCCGGTCGAGCGCGGCCCGCACCACGTCCACGGCGGCGTCCGCGTCGACCCGGCCGTACCCGCCCGTCAGGCCCAGACAGCCCAGTCCGACGGCCGAGCAGAGCGGGCCCGCAGCGCCCAGCTTCCTGATCTCCATGCCGGCCAGGCTGCCGGTCCCCCCTCGAGGCCCGGTCGACGACCGGGCTACGCGGTCACCGGCCGGGCCCGCGGTCGACCGCTTCTCCAGCGACCTCCAAGACCGCGCTGCGAGCGTGCCACGCGGTGGCGAGCCACCTCAGCCACCTCATCAACGCATCGTCGGAAGGACTGGCCGTGTCGAAGCCGGAAGATCAAGTCGTCGAGCGCAGCGTCGTGGTGGATGCACCCGCGCACGACGTCTTCGACCTCGTCACCGACGTGACCCGCTGGCCGCAGCTCCTCACCGCGGTGGCTCACGTCGAGCGCACCGAGCGCTGCGACGACGCCGACGAGGTGCGGATCTGGGCCGTGCGCGGCACGGACCGGGTAGCCACCTGGACCTCGTACCGCACGCTGAACCGCGCGGCGCGGACCATCTCGTTCCGCAACGACCCGCCCGCGGGCCCGGCGGTGGAGTCCGGCGGCACCTGGGAGGTGACCGAACGCCCTGAGGGCGACAGCGTGCTGACCGTACGCCACCACTTCCGCCCGGCCGAGAGCGCGGACCCGGCCGAGGTCGAGGCGTTCGCCGCGGGCGTCGCCGAACACAGCGGGGCGCAGCTGAAGGAGCTCGCCCACGCCGCCGAGCACCGCGCGGAGCTGGAGCAGCTCATCATCTCCTTCGAGGACCCGCTGTTCATCGCGGGCAGCGTCGAGGACGCCTACGAACTGCTCCATCGTGCCGAGGAGTGGCCGGACCGCTTCCCGCACGTCACCGGGATCGACGTCACCGAGCCGGAGCCGGGCATCCAGTTCTTCGACATGGACACCGTCACCCCGGACGGCCGCGCCCACACCACCCGGTCGGTGCGCGTCTGCATGCCCGGCAAGATCGTCTACAAGCAGATCCGCCTCGCGCCGCTGCTCACCGCGCACACCGGGCACTGGCTGTTCACCCCCACCCCCGAGGGCGTCATCGCCGGCGCCCGGCACACCGCCACCATCAACCCGGCGAACCTGCACCTGCTCGCCCCCGGTGCCACCGTCCAGGACGCCCGCCGCTACCTGCGCAAGGTGCTCAGCGCCAACAGCGTGAGCAACCTGCGCTTCGCGAAGGAGTACGCCGAGGAACGGGCCGAGCGAGCCGCCCGGGAGCCCGGCCGTGCCTGACGTCACCACCGGGGACCGCTGGCGGGCCCCCCTCCAGCTGCCACAGCTTTCTCTCGGGGACCTGCCGGGCCGGGCGGCCCGGCGCTGGCCCGACCGTGTCGCGCTGCGCCTCGGCGAGCGCTCGCTCACCTTCGCCGAGCTGGACGAACAGGCTGGCCGCTGGGCGGCGGCGCTGGCGGCGACCCCCGCCGACGGTGCGGTGGGTGTGGCGACCGTGCTCGACCCGGTCTTCGCCGAGCTGTACTACGGGGCCGCGCGGGCCAGCCGCGCGGTGGTCACGCTCAACCCCTTGGTGCGCGGCGAGGCACTGGCCCACGTGCTGGCCGCCTCCGGCGCCCGGATCGCCTTCCTCACCCGTGAGATGGCCGAGCGGCTGGCGCCGCTGCGCGCGAAGCTCCCGGAGCTCCGCACCGTCGTCCTGCTGGACGCCCTGCCCGCCCCGGAGGCGTTGTTCGCCGCGGCGCCGGCCGCCACGCCCCCCGCGGCGCCGGCCGACGCGTCCGCCGCCCTCGACGCCACCGCATGCCTGCACTTCACCAGCGGAACGACAGGCGCGCCCAGAGCCGTTCGGCTCACCCACCGCGGGCTGACCGCCAACGCAGCCCAGACCGCCCAGGCACAGGGGCTGGACGACACCTCGGTCACGCTCAACCAGCTCCCGCTCTTCCACCTCATGCACCTCAACTCGGCGGTGTGGGCCGGGGCCACCCAGGTGCTGTGTCCCGCTGAGGACCCGGAGCAGGCGGTCGCGCTCGCCGACGCCCACGGCGCCACCCACTGGTTCAGCATCCCCGTGCGGCTGGCCCGGCTGGCGGCCGACCCGCGGCTGCCCGGGCTGAAGCCCCGTACCGTACGCGGCATCTTCTGCGGCGGATCGGCGCTGCCCGCTGCCCCGGCCCGGGCCCTCGCCGCGCACTTCGGTTTTCCCGTGGTGCAGGGGTACGGGCTCGCGGAGGCGTCCCCCACGGTCACGCTCGACCTGCCCGCCCGGCCCCGCCCCGGCTCCTGCGGGCCGCCGGTGGCGGGCACCGAGTGCCGGGTGGTGGACGTGGTGACCCAGCGCGTCCTCGGGGCCGGGGAGCGCGGCGAGATCCAGATCCGCGGGCCCCAGCTCATGGCGGGCTACCGGGACGGGGCGGACCCGAGCCCGTTCGACCCGGACGGCTGGTTCACCACCGGCGACATCGGCCACCTCGACGAGGACGGCTACCTGTACGTCACCGACCGGCTCGGCGACGTCTTCAAGTGCGACCACGAACTGGTCTCGCCCACGGAGGTCGAGGCGGTGCTTGCCCGCCACCCAGCGGTGCGCGACTGCGTGGTCTTCGGCCGCCCGGACCCGTTCCGCGGCGCCGTGGCCCACGCCCTGGTGGTGCTGCGCGACGAGGCCGCGCACACCGCTGCGGAGGAGCTGGCCCAGGCCGTCAACGCCGGACTCGCCCCCTTCCAGCGCATCGAGCGCCTGACGGTGGTCGACGCCGTCCCGCGCGGCCCCGGCGGCAAGGTCCAGCGCCGCCTGCTCGCCCAGCCCACCTCCTGATCCCTTCCCACCCCCGTCTCACAGAACGGAGAACGACGTCATGGCCACGCTCATCAACGAACTCAAGGTGACCGGCTCGGTCGAGGACTTCGAGCGCATCACCGCCGAGATCACCGCCTACATGCGACAGCAGCCCGGTTACGTCAGCCACCGGATGCTCCGCTCGCTGCGCCGCCCCGGCGTCTTCGTGGAGATCGCCGAGTGGGAGAAGCCGGAGGACCACGTCCGCGCCGTGCAGAGCGAGGGCTTCCGCACCCGGGTCCAGCAGCTCGCCGGCGTGATCGAGAAGCCGGCCCCCGACCTGTACGAGCCCGCCCACGCCTGACCGGGACGTACCCGGACCTCCGCGAGAAACCCCGAGAAGACAGAGGGAGGCTTCCTTCAAGTGCCGGAACCTATCGAGGTGCTGGTGGTCGGCGCGGGCCCGGTCGGGCTGACCGCCGCCCACGAGCTCACCAGGCGGGGTGTCCGGGTGCGCCTGGTCGACGCGGCCACGGCACCCGCCGTGACCAGCAGGGCGATCGCGGTCCACCCGCGCACCCTGGAGACGTACGACCAGATGGGCGTCCTCGGCGGGATGCTCGCCGCCTCGCGCCGCATCACCGCCTTCACCGTCTACCAGAACGGCCGCAGGCTCGCCCGGCTCGACGCCGACTACACCGCCACCCCGACCCGCTTCCCGTTCACCGTCACCCTCGAGCAGGTCGAGACCGAGCGGGTGTTGCGCGAGGCCCTGACGGAGCTGGGCGTCGAGGTCGAGTGGGGGGTGCGGCTTACCGGGCTCGACCGGCGGCCGGACGGGGTGACCGCCACGCTGCGCCACGCCGACGGCACCGAGGAGAACGCCGAGGTGCCGTGGCTGGTCGGCTGCGACGGCGGCCACAGCACCGTACGCAAGCTGCTCCAGCTGCCGCTGGTCGGCGAGTCCACCGAGACCTGGCTCATAGCCGACGCCACCGTCGAGACACGGCTGCCGCCGAACAGCATCTACCTGATCCGCGCCGAGGGCGGCACGCTGATGATGGCGCCGATGCCGGAGAAGAACCGGTGGCGGATGCTCGACACCGTCGACGTCTCCTACGACGGCGACGGCGACGCGGTCGCCGTCAGGTTCGCCCGCAAGCTCACCGCCGGCCTCGGCCACCCGGTGCGCGTCGGCACCCCGCGCTGGGTGTCGGTGTTCACCGCGCAGCAGCGCATGGTCCCGGCCATGCGCCGGGGCCGCGTCCTCGTCGCTGGGGACGCCGCGCACGTCCACAGTCCCGCCTCCGGCCAGGGCATGAACACCGGCATCCAGGAGGCGTTCAACCTGGCGTGGAAGCTCCAGCTCGCGGTCCGCGGGCTGGCGGCGGACGAACTGCTCGACTCCTACGGGACCGAACGCGTCCCCATCGGGCGGGCGCTGCTCGGCAACACCAAGCGCGCCACCCAGCTGATCTCGCTCAAGAACGCGCTCGCCGGGCTCGCCATGCCGGTCGTCTTCGGACTCGCCCAGCGCATTCCGCCGCTGCGGGTGAAGATGCAGCGCGCCGCGCTCGGCCGGGTCTCCGGGCTGAACGTCGCCTACCCCGACAGCCCCCTCACCGTCCCGGACGGCTCCCCCCTACCCGGCGGCCCGCGCCCCGGCGAGCGGGTCGCGCAGGTCGGCCCGGAGCAGGCCGCCGCCACCGGCTGGCGGGAACTCGTCGACCACCTGCGGGACGTGCGCTGGACCCTGCTCGTCTTCGGAGACCAGGGCGCCGAGACGGCCGCCGCAGCCCTGCGGTACGACACCGTGCTGTCGGTACGCACCATCGACGCCGGCGATCCGGTGGACGGCACCACGCCGCTGGCCGACCCAGGCGGCGCGCTCCGCACCGGACTCGGGGTCGGCGCCCGCGGCTGGCTGCTGATCCGCCCGGACGGTTATCTGGCCGCCCGCGGAACCGAGTTGACCGAAGAGGCGCTGCGCCGGGTGTTCGCCCCGGTGCTCGCCGATGCCATGCCCGACGAACTGATCCACCCCGGGAGGGTGTCGTGAGTACCGCAACCGAAGCTACCGAAGCCTCGACCCTGGGGCTCGACGGACGGGTCGCGCTCGTCACCGGCGCCTCGCGTGGGCTGGGCCGGGCCATCGCCCGCAAGCTGTGCGCCTCCGGGTGCACCGTCTACGTCAACTACGCCACCGGCGACGCCGACGCGCGCGAGGCCGTCGAGTCGATGCGCGGGCTCAAGGGCACCGCCGTCGCGGTCAAGGGCGACATCACCCACGCCGACACCCTCCTCCGACTGCTCGGCCGGATACGCCGGGAACAGGGCCGCCTCGACGTGTTCGTGCACAACGCGGCCTCCTTCCATCCCATGCCGACGCTGGCCGCCGCGGTGCCCGACGTGCACCGCGACATCGCCACCGCGATCGACCCGCTGCTGCACGGCGCCCCGTCGCTCGCCGAGGCGATGGCCGGCGGAC
Organism: Streptomyces misionensis; assembly: GCF_900104815.1. Taxonomy (NCBI): domain Bacteria; kingdom Bacillati; phylum Actinomycetota; class Actinomycetes; order Kitasatosporales; family Streptomycetaceae; genus Streptomyces; species Streptomyces misionensis. The sequence continues at coordinate 48,577 of NZ_FNTD01000003.1, read as the reverse complement.
CGGGGCGGGTGGTCGTCGTCTCCAGCCACGGGGCGCGCGCCGTGGTGCCGCAGTACGTCGGCCTCGGTCTGGCCAAGGCGGCTCTGGAGAACCTGGTGCGCTACCTCGCCGCCGAACTGGCCGGCCGGGGAATCGCGGTCAACGGCGTCTCCACCGCCAAGCTCGACAAGGGCGGCCCCGCCGCCCTCAACCCCGAAGCCGCCCGGGCCCTCGCCGCGCGCACCCCGGCCGGGCGGCTCACCCGCCCCGAGGACGTCGCCGACGCCGTCGCCCTGCTCTGCACCGACGAGGCGGCCTGGATCCACGGCCAGATCGTCGCCGTGGACGGCGGCTCGCACCTGCGGGCCTAGAGATGCGGCCCTGGACGCGGCGAGGACACCCGGAGATGAGAAGGACGCCGTGAACGACATCAAGACGGACGTGTGCGTGGTCGGGGGCGGCCCCGCCGGACTCGTCCTCGCACTACTGCTGCTCGGCTCCAGACTGCGGGTCACCGTCGTCGAGAAGAGCCGCGGCCTGGACCGCGAATACCGCGGGGAGATCCTGCAGCCCGGCGGCCTCGCCCTGCTGGACCGGCTCGGGGTGCTCGCCGGGGCACGCGAGCGCGGCGCCTACGAACTGCGCCGCTTCCGGCTCGCCGACGGCGACCGCGAGCTGATGGGCTTCGACTACGGCAGGCTACCCGCCCCCCACAACCACCTGCTCAGCCTGCCGCAGCGGCACCTGCTCGCCGCGCTGCTGGCGCACTGCGAGCGGTCCGACGACTTCCGGTACCTGCCCGGCCACCGCCTCTCCCGCCTCGTCACCGAGGGCGGCACCGTGCGGGGCGTGGTGGTCACCGGGCCCGGCGGGGAGCAGGCGGTGCACGCGGCGTGCGTGGTGGGCGCGGACGGCCGGTACTCCAAGACCCGGGCGCTCGCCGGGATCGAGAACCACAGGCACGACGTGTTCGACCTCGACGTGCTGTGGTTCAGGCTGCCGCGCGACGAGGGCCCCACCGGGGTCGTGCGCATCCAGCGCGGCGCGGGCGGGCCGGTGCTCGTCTACGACTCTTACCCCGGCAGCGTGCAGGTCGGCTGGACCCTGCCGCACGGCAGCTACCGGGAGACCGCCGCCCGTGGCATCAACCACGTCCGGGAGAGCGTCGCCCGCTCCCTGCCGGAGTACGCCGACGCCATCCGCCGCCAGGTCAGCGTCCTGTCCGACCTGACCCTGCTCGATGTGTTCGCCGCCCGCGCCGAGACCTGGGTACGGGACGGGCTCGTCCTCGTCGGCGACGCCGCCCACACCCACAGCCCGCTCGGCGCGCAGGGCATCAACCTCGCCGTCCAGGACGCCGTGGTGCTCCACCCGGTGCTGGTCGAGGCGGTCCGCGCGGGCGACACGAGCGCGACCGCGCTGTCCGCCTACACCAGGGCGCGCTCCGCCGACATCGACGCGGTGATGCGTCTGCAGCGGATGCAGAGCAAGGGGATGTTCTCCGCCGGCAAGGTGGCGGACGCCCTGCGCCCGAAGATCGCCCGGCTGGTGAGCCGCACGCCCATCGGCCGCCGGGTCACCCGGCGCATCGCCTACGGCAACCCGGACATCAGGATCCGCGAGGACCTCTTCGTCGGCAAGAGCTTCCTCCCCGCCGGCTGACCCCACCCGACCCCCTTCGACACCCGGAGACCAACGTGCGTTACATCGATCTCTCGACCCCCATCGACGCCTCGCAGTGGGAGCCCGAACCGGTCACCCACGAGATCGTCACGCCCGCCGAGGGCGCCCGGCACATGGCCAAGGAGATGCGGGACAACTTCGGCATCGAATTCGACCCGGCCGACCTGCCCGACGGCGAGCTGCTGTCCATCGACAACCTGACCCTCAACAGCCACACCGGCACCCACATCGACGCGCCCGCCCACTACGGCACCTGCGCCACCTACGGCGACGGCCGCCCGCGCACCATCGACGAGATGCCGCTCGACTGGTTCCACCGGCCCGCGTTCGTCCTCGACCTCACCGAGGCCGGCCCCGGAACCGTGGACGCCGGCTTCATCGAGAAGGAGCTCGCCCGCATCGGCTACCGGCCCCAGCCGTACGACATCGCGCTCCTCAACAGCGGCGCCTCCCGCCACGTCGGCAGCATGGCGTACTTCACCGAGTTCACCGGCCTGGACGCCTCGGCGACCAACCTGCTGCTCGACTTCGGTGTGAAGGTCGTCGGCACCGACGCCTTCAGCCTCGACGCGCCCTTCGGTCACATCCTGCGCCGGTACGCCGAGACGAAGGACAAGAGCGTGCTGTGGCCGGCCCACTTCACCGGCCGGGACCGCGAGTACTGCCAGATCGAGCGGCTCGCCAACCTCGACCAGCTCCCGCGGGCCCACGGGTTCACCGTCAGCTGCTTCCCCATCAAGATCGCCGGGGCCGGCGCGGGCTGGTCCCGCGCCGTGGCCATGGTCGAGGACTGATCCGTGCCCCGTCACCGCGCCGGGCCGCCGCGCCCGGCGCTTTCCATTCCCTTCCCCAGGAGCATCCGATGAACAGCCCCGACACCTTCGCCCGCCTGTACAGCGAGGTCCAGCAGTTCTACGCCGACCACTTCCAGCTGCTCGACTCGGGTGCCGCCGACGAGTGGGCGGCCACCTTCACCGAGGACGGCTTCTTCCACCCCGAGACGCTCCCCGAGCCGGTCCGGGGCCGCGCCGCCCTCGCGGCCGGCGTGCGCAAGGTCCACCAGGAGCTCACCGAGGCCGGCGAGCAGCGTCGCCACTGGCACGGCATGGTCTCGGTCGTCCCGCGCGAGGGCGCGGAGGTGCTGGACGTGCGCTGCTACGCCCTCGTCTTCGCCACCCCCCAGGGCGGCGCCCCGAGCCTTAGGCTCACCTGTGTCTGCGAGGACGTCCTCGTCCGCGTCGACGGCACCTGGCAGGTCAGCGAGCGCCGCGTCACCCGTGACGACCGCCCGCAGAGCTGACCAGGGGTCCGTACGCCCCTTCGGCGCCCCGGCGGTCCCACCGCCGGGGCGCCTGGCGTTTCCGCCCCGGCCCGTCCCTTTCCCCGTCGCGCTCGGAGGGGGTCCCGCCCCGGCACCCCCGGTGTCACGCGTTCCGGGCGGAGGAGGACGCCCCGTGCGGTGCGGGGAACCCCGTGACCGGCCGAGGACGGCCGCACGCGAAAGAACTCCGCGCCCCGGCAGGACCTGCCGGGACGTGGAGTCGATGACGGGGTGTCAGCCGGTCACCCGTCGCCTGAAGTTGCGCAGCGCCAGCCCGCCGAAGAGGACGATGCCGCCGGTCTGGGCGAGCAGGACGGCCCACACCGGCATGTGGCCGACGCCGGGCGTCAGCGCGGCCCGCAGGCCCTCACCCATGTAGACGACGGGGTTGGCCAGTGTGACGTACTGCAGCCAGGGGACCGCCCGCAGCTCGGACCAGGGGAAGTAGACACAGCCGAGCACGGTCAGCGGCGTGATCACCGCGGCGAAGAGGTGCTGGACCTTCTGCACGTCGAAGACGGTCCCCAGCAGCAGTCCCGTGCACGCGGCGAGCAGACTGGCCAGGAGCAACGCGGTGGCGAACAGCGGCCAGTTGTGGACGTGGACGTCGGGCGCCTGGCCGGGTGCGTGGACGAGCAGCACCACGGGGAAGACCACCAGGCCGGCCAGGAGCGCCTGGATCGCCGCGGAGACGATCTTCTGCACCGCGATCACCCACATCGGCACGGGCGCGAGCGCCCGGTCCTCCATCTGCTTGGTGTAGGTCAGCTCCATCAGCAGCGGAATCATGACCGCGGTGATCCCCTGCACGGCGATGGTGATCGCGACCAGCCCGGGCACCAGCACCGTGGTGAACCTCGGGGCCCCCGGGTGCTGGCCGCCGAATCCCCCCGCCAGTCCGATCTTGGGGAGCACATAGGCGAACCCGAAGGTGAACGCGAGCGGCTGCATCACGGCGCGCAGCGCCAGCGACCCCAGTTGGCGGCGGGTCACCCGCAGGTCGCGGCTCAGCAGCGCGGCGAAGGTGTGCCACCCGGTCGACAGCCGTCCGGCGCGTGGTGGAGAGACGATGGTGGTCGTGGTCATTCCCGGTACTCCCGTCCGGTCAGGTTGAGGAAGGCCGTCTCCAGGCTGGGCGGCAGCGTGGAGGCGTTGCGCACGGCGAGACCGTGGTTCAGCCCGACGGTGACGAGTTCGCCGAGCAGTCCGTCGGCCGGGGCGGCGGCGTGCACCCGCAGTTCCGGGCCGTCGGCCTCGACCCGGCGCACCCCGCGCAGCTTGCCCACCGTCTCCACGACGGCGTCGGCGATTGCGTCGTACGTCACCGTGATCACGCTGTCGGCGGCGGAGGACGCCTTGATGCCGGCCACCGTGTCGCAGGCGAGCACCTTGCCGTGGTCGACGACGGCGATCCGGCCGCACAGCTCCTCGGCCTCTTCCAGATAGTGCGTGGTGAGCAGGATGGTCTGGCCCGCGGCGTTCAACTCGCGCAGCAGCTCCCACAGGTTGCGCCGGGCCTGGGGGTCGATGGCGGCAGTGGGCTCGTCGAGGAAGAGCACGTCGGGGCGGTGCATCAGGGCACGGCAGACCATGGCCCGTTTCGACTGGCCGCCCGAGACGTGGTCGTCGAGGCGCTGCGCGACCTCGGCGAGGCCGAACCGCTCCAGCAGTTCCATCGCCCGGCGGCGCGACTCCCGGCCGCTCATGCCGAAGAACCGGCCGCGGTACTCCAGGTTCTCCAGCAGGTTGACGGCCCGGTCCATGGTGTTGGCCTGGGTCACCACGCCGATGCGCTGCCGCACCGCGACCGGGTCGCGGGTGACGTCGTACCCGGCCACGGTGGCGGTGCCGCCGGTGGGCACGATCCGGGTGGTGAGCATGCCGATGGTGGTGGACTTGCCGGCCCCGTTGGGCCCGAGCAGGCCGAAGAACTCCCCTGGCCGCACCTCCAGGTCCAGCCCGTCGACGGCTGGTACGGCATGCTTGTCGGCGGTGTAGACCTTGCGCAGTGCGCGGGTGCGGATCGCGGCGTCGCTCATGGCCGGCGTTCTCCTTCGGAAGCTGTCTGGGTGCCGCCAGCGGCCCGGCCATGCTGGCGGTGCACGGTGGAACACCGGTCCAGCCACCCTGGAGCCGCACGCCCCGGCCGGGTCCCGGTCCAGGGGGCTTCGACACAGGATCGAGGCCGCCCCGGCAGCATCCCCGCGAGGCGGGGCACGCCCGCCGGGGACGGGAGAGACCGCACGATGCGAGTGTTGTTCGTGGTGTCCGACTGGTTCACCCACTACGCGCCGATGATCCCGCTGGGATGGGCGCTGCAGAGCGGGGGGCACGAGGTACGGGTGGTCTGCCCGGCCGGGCAGGCCGGGCCGCTGGCCGACGCCGGGCTGACCCCGGTGCCGGTGCTCGGCGGCCTCGACATGGTGACCCAGACCCGGCTCCTCTACTACTGGCAGGCGCAGGGCGACAACCGGCCCTACCCGGGGATGCCGCTGCACCCCGTCACCGGGGAGGAACTCGCCTCGCTCGACGGTTTCTCCTACGACGCCTGGTTCGCGGAGCACAAGCGGGAGATCGCCGGCGCGGTGAAGGCCAACTTCACCGGCACGCTCGCGCACGCCCGTGAGTGGCGGGCCGACCTCGTCGTCCACGATCCGCTTAGCCTGGAGGGGCTGTTCGCCGCCAAGGCGACCGGCGTGCCCGCGGTGCTGCACGCCTGGGGGCCGGTCGGCACGGACGAGCAGGACCCGCTGCTGCGGCTGCTGCCCCCCGACCCGGCCGGGTTCTTCCCCCGGCACGGGCTGGGCGAGGCCGGCACCCACCTCGTTGACCACGTCGTCGATCCGTGCCCGGCGAGCCTCGCCCCGCCCACCCGGGCACACCGGCTGCCAGTGCGGTTCGTGCCCTACAACGGGCCCGGCGAGATGCCCGAGTGGGTGCTGGAGCCGCCCGCCCGGCCACGCGTCTGCGTCATCTGGGGGGCGTCGCTCACGCGGATGTTCGGGCCGCGCTCCTTCGTCGTCCCCGACATCCTGCGGGCCCTGGCCGGGCTCGACGCCGAGGTGGTGCTCACCGGCATCCCGCAGGACACCGCCGCGCTCGGCGCGGTGCCGGCCGGCGTGCGGGTGCTGGAGCGCTTTCCGCTGCGCTTCCTGCTGCCGACCTGCTCCGCGGTGGTGCACCACGGCGGCGCGGGGTCCACGATGACCGCGGTCGCCGCCGGGGTGCCGCAGCTCGCGCTCACCTTCGCCCCCGAACAGCAGGCCAACGGCGTGCGGCTGGCCGCCACGGGCGCCGGAGCCCACCTGCGGGGCGACCTCGCCGATCCGGCGGCGATCCGGCGGGAGGTGGCGCGGCTGCTCGACGATCCGTCGTTCGCCACGGCCGCCGCCCGGCTGCGCGAGGAGAACGCGGCCCGCCCCACCCCCGCCGACCTCGCCCGCACCCTGGCGGAGCTGGCCGAGGCCGGGTCCGTCGCCGCCGCCCGCTGAACCCCACCTTCTAAGGAACACCCATGCGCGTGCTGTTCACGGTCTCCGACTGGCCGGCCCACTACTTCCCGATGGTCCCGCTCGGCTGGGCCCTCCAGGCGGCCGGGCACGAGGTGCGGGTCGCCTGCGCGCCGTCCCAGGTGACGGCGGTGAGCGGCGCCGGGCTGAGCGCGGTCCCCGTCCTGGGCGACCTGGACATGGTCTTCCTCGCCCGGTTCCAGAACCTCACCGACATCCGGGCGGGCACATGGCGCTACCCGGAACTGCCGGGCCTGCACCCCGACACCGGGGAGGAGCTGGCCGGCCTCGACGGCTTCGACTTCGAGACGTACGCGACCGAGTGCCGGCGCCGCATCGCCCGCGAGACCGCGACCGGCGTGGCGGGCGTGCTGGAGCTGGTCCGCTCCTGGCGGCCCGACCTGGTCGTGCACGACCGGCTCAGCATGGAGGGCGTGCTGGCCGCCCGTGCGCTCGGCGTCCCGCACGTCGCCCACCTGTGGGGGCCGGTCGGCACCGCGGAGAGCGATCCGCGGCTGCATCCGCTGCCGGTCGATTACACCCGGGCCTTCCCCCGGAACGGACTGCCCGAGATGGGCCCCGAGCTGATCGAGTACGTCATCGACCCCTGTCCGCCGAGCCTGGCGCCGCCCACCCGGGCCACCCGACTGCCGGTGCGGTACGTGCCGTACAACGGTCCCGGGGCGATGGAGCCCTGGGCGCTGGAGCCGCCGGCCCGGCCGCGGGTGTGCGTGCTGTGGAGCAACTCGGTGAGCACCTCCTACGGCGCGGGCTCCTACCTCGCCCCGCGCGTGGTGCGGGCACTCGCCGGGCTCGACGTGGAGGTGGTGGTGCCGGTCCACCCCGACGACGCCGCGCGCCTGGGCGAACTGCCGCCCAACGTCCGTACGGTGGAGCGGTTCCCGCTCCACCTGCTGCTGCCGAGCTGCGCCGCGATCGTCCACCACGGCGGCGCGGGCACGGTGATGACCGCCGCCGCCGCCGGCGTACCGCAGCTCGCCCTCACCTTCGGACCCGAACAGGACGCGGACGGCGGGCGGCTCGCCGCCACCGGCGCCGGGCTGCACATCACCGGTGACCGGGCCACCGAAGCGGCGGTGCGCGGTGCGGTGGCGGCGCTGCTGGGCGGCCCCACACACCGCGCGGCGGCGGGACGGCTGGCGGGCGAGAACGCCGCCCGGCCGGTCCCGGCCGACCTGGTGGGTCCTCTGGAGCGGCTGGCCGCCACCGGCGAGCTGCCCGAACCCGCGGCGACCGGCCCGGCCGCGGCCGCCGGGCAGCCGTGACGGCCGACCCGGCCGGGCGCCGGGGCCCCGCCCTGGTGCTCGGCGCCACCGGCTTCGTCGGCCACCACGTGAGCGCCGCCTTCGAGGCCGCCGGGTACGAGGTCGTCATGGTCTCGCGCACCCCCGGCGGTCCGCCCGCCGAAGGGGCGTCCCGGGCCGTCGCGTTCGACCTGCTGGCCGCCTCCCCGCACGAACTCACCGCGCTGCTGCGGCGCGTCCGGCCGACGGTGGTGGTCAACGCCACCGGCGCGGTCTGGGACGTGTCGCCGCGCCAGATGGTGCGTGTCAACGTCGCCCTGGTGCGCAGGCTGGTCCGGGCACTGGAGGCACTCGACCGGCCCCGGCCGCGTCTGGTGCAGCTGGGCTCGGTTCACGAGTACGGGCCGGTGCCACCCGGCGCGGCCCTCGACGAGCGCGTCCCCGAGCGGCCCGGGACCGTCTACGGGCGCACCAAGCTGCGCGGCAGCCGTCTCGTGCTGGAGGCGACCGCCGCCGGCCGGCTCGACGCGGTCGTGCTGCGGATCTCCAACGTGGTCGGCCCCGGGACGCCGGGCAGCAGCCTGCTCGGCCGGGTGGCCGGGCAGCTGAGCGACGCCGCACTGGACGGCACGCCCGCCCTGCTGCGGCTCGCGCCACTGCGTGCCAAACGGGACTTCGTCGACGTCCGGGACATCACCGACGCCGTCGTCGCCGCCGCGGAGCGCCCGGTCACCGGGCGGGTGATCAACCTCGGCCGGGGCGAGGCGGTGGACGTGCGGTGGATGGTCGACGCCCTCGTCGCGGCCAGCGGCATCCCGGCCCGCGTCGTCGACGACACCGGCGACCAGCCGCGCCGGGCGGGTGCCGAGTGGCAGGAGATCGACCACTCGGCCGCCCACGCGGCACTCGGCTGGTCACCCCGGCGACCGCTGGAGGACGCCCTGCTGGCCCTGTGGCGGGACGTGGCGGACCGCCGGGCTTCAAGGGCTTCTTGAGCCCCTGCCCACACGGTGGAATCCGGTCGCGGCGACGCATGCCGCGCTCCGGCGACATACAGCGACTTTGGCCCGTAGGCGCGGGAGGCGATGCAGGTGAGCGGCGATAAGGCGTTGCTGCTTGAACAGGTGCGCAAGTACCACCGGGAGACCGCACGGGAGGAGGAGTTCGTACCCGGCGTCACGCCGTTGCTGCCCGCCGGCGCGGTGCTCGACGAGGAGGACCGGGCCGCGCTTGTGGAGACCGCGCTCGATCTGCGGATCACCTCGGGCGTGAAGACCCGCAAATTCGAGAGCGCCCTCGCCCGGGCGCTGGGCCTGCGCAAGGCACACATGACCAACTCCGGTTCCTCGGCGAACCTCCTGGCACTCACCGCCCTGACCTCCCCGCACCTGGAGGACCGCAGGCTCCGGCCGGGCGACGAGGTGATCACCGTGGCGGCCGGCTTCCCCACGACCGTCAACCCGATCGTGCAGAACGGCCTCGTGCCGGTCTTCGTCGACATCGAAGTGGGCACCTATAACACGACGGTGGAGCGGATCGCGGACGCGATCGGGCCGCGGACGCGGGCCATCATGATCGCGCACGCGCTCGGCAACCCCTTCCCGGCCACCGAGATCGCCGCGCTCGCCGAGGAGCACGACCTCTTCCTCATCGAGGACAACTGCGACGCGCTCGACTCGCGCTACCAGGGGCGGCTCACCGGCACGTTCGGCGACCTGAGCACCATCAGCTTCTACCCCGCCCACCACCTGACCACCGGCGAGGGCGGCGCCGTGCTCACCGGCAACCTCGCGCTCGCCCGCATCGTGGAGTCGCTGCGCGACTGGGGCCGGGACTGCTGGTGCGAGCCGGGCGAGGACGACAAGTGCCTCAAGCGGTTTAAGCACCAGATGGGCAGCCTGCCCTACGGCTACGACCACAAGTACATCTTCTCGCAGGTCGGTTACAACCTGAAGGCCACCGACCTGCAGGGCGCCCTCGGCCTGAGCCAGCTCCCCAAGCTGGCGGACTTCGGCCGCGCCCGGCGCCGCAACTGGCAGCGGCTGCGGCAGGGTCTGGAAGGCATCCCGGGGCTGCTGCTGCCGGAGCCCACCGAGGGCAGCGACCCGAGCTGGTTCGGCTTCGTCATCACCGTGCGGCCCGAGGCGCCGTTCACCCGCGGCGAGCTCACCGGTTTCCTGGAGTCGCGCCGCATCGGCACCCGGCGGCTGTTCGCCGGGAACCTCCTCCGGCACCCCGCCTACACCGGCATCCCGCACCGGGTGTCGGGCGGACTGACCAACAGTGACGTCGTCACCGAGCACACCTTTTGGATAGGCGTCCATCCGCTGCTGACGGCCGAGATGGTCGACTACATGATCGATTCGGTGCGCGAGTTCTGCACCGCGCGCGGCTAGGTAGGAATCCAATGAAGTGGGATCACCTGTACATCGCCGGCCTGGGCGCCTGGCTGCCCGAACCGCTCCCGGTCACGGAGGCCGTCCGGGCCGGGCGGTACGCCGAGGAGCGCCGGGCGGCGCGGGACTACGTCTCCGTCTGCGTCGCCGAGGACGTCGCGCCACCGGACATGGCGGTACGCGCCGGCCGGGCCGCGATGGAGCAGTCACGGCTCGCCCCGGAGGAGTTCTCGCTCCTCCTCCACGCCAGCCTGTGGTACCAGGGACTCGACATCTGGCCGAGCGCCTCCTACGTGGCGGCCGGCACCGTCGGGCGTCCCGTGGCCGCCTTCGACGTCCAGCAGCGGTGCAACGGCGCGCTCGGTGCCATCGAGCTCGCCGGGGCACACCTGACCGCGGGGGTCGGTGGCGGCAGCGCCGCGCTCGTCACCACCGGCGACCGGTTCGCCCCGCCCGAGGTGGACCGCTGGAACATGCACGACTACAACGTTTACGGCGACGGCGGCACCGCCATGGTGCTGTCCACCCGCGGCGGCTTCGCCCGGGTGCTGTCCACCGTCACCGTCGCCGACAACGCCCTGGAGGGCGCGGCCCGCGGCGACCGGCCACTGCGTCCGGCACCGGCCGGCGGCGCCGCCATCGACCTGGTGGCCCGTTCCCGGGAGTACCTGGCCGCGCACGACGCCAAGCAGGTCGAGCTGCGCACCGGGCGCGTCATCACCCAGGCCCGCAGCCAGGCCCTCAGCCACGCCAGGACAAGCATGCGCGAGATCTCCCGCGTGGTGATCGGCGCCACCGGCCGCTTCGAGGGCGGCTGGCACTTCCACCACCTGCTGTCGGTGCCGGAGTCCGCCACCACCTGGGAGTACGGGCGCACCACCGGGCACATCGGCGCGGGGGACTGGACCGCCGGGCTCGCCTGGCTGCTGCGCACCCGGGCGGTCGTCCCGGGCGACCGGGTCCTGCTGCTCGGCGGCGGCGCCGGCTACAGCTGCACCGCCGCCGTCGTCGAGATCACCGACCAGCCGGAGTGGTGAGCACCGTGAAGGAGGCTGCCGTGCACGGGTGCGCGCTCGTCCACGAACTGCTCGACCGGGCGGTGACCGAGCACTCCGACGCCCCCGCCGTCCGCGACACCGAGGGCGGCTGGACCTACGCCGAGCTGGACGCCGCCGCCCGGGCGTGGACGCACCGGCTCGTCCGCTCCGGGGTGCGGCCCGGCGACCGCGTGCTGGTGCGGATCGGCAACGACCGCCACTTCGTCGCGCTGCTCTTCGGCACACTGCGCGCCGGCGCGGTGTTCGTCCCCCTCAGCACCGCGATGAAGCGGTTCCACCTGGAGCGGGTCGTCCGGGACGCCGAGCCCGCCCTCGTGCTCGCCCGCGGCGCCGACGCCGTCGAGCTGCGCGAACTGACCCACGCGCCGGTGCTCGACCTGACGGCGCTTCAGCAGGAGGTGTACGCCGACGACGGTGTGGCTCCCCCGGTGGCCGTGTGCCCCGACGACCTGGCGCTGCTGATGTACACCTCCGGCAGCACCGCCACCCCGAAGGCGGTGATGAGCCCGCACCGCGCGGTGGTCTTCGCCGCGGCGGCCATCGCCGACCGGCTGGGTTACGGGCCCGACGACGTGGTGCTCAACGTCATCCCGTTCTCCTTCGACTACGGGCTCTACCAGATCTTCCTCGCCGTCGGCGCGGGCGCCCGGCTCGTGCTGTCCGGCACAGACGAGCACGTCGGCCTCATGACGGTGCTGCACGAGGCCCGGATCACTGTCTTCCCCGTGGTGCCCTCGCTCGCGCACATGTTGCTCAGGCTAGCCGCCCGGGACCGCCGGCCCGCCCCCGCCGTGCGGCTGTTCACCAGCACCGGCGCGGCCCTCGCGCCCCAGGTGGTGGCGAAGCTGCGCGCCCTCTTCCCCGGCGCGGCGGTGGCGCCGATGTACGGCACCACGGAGTGCAAGCGCATCACCGTCCTGGCACCCGGCGAGGTACCGCCGCGCCCGGAGTCGGTCGGCCGGCCCCTCGCGGGCACGCAGGTGCTCGTCGTGGACGAGCACGGCCGGCCGCTGCCGACCGGGGAGACCGGCGAGATCGTGGTCCGCGGACCGCACGTCATGGCGGGCTACTGGCGTGCCCCCGAGCCCACCCGGGACCGGTTCCGCACCGACCCGGCCACCGGCGAAGTCGCCCTGCACACCGGGGACTTCGGGTACCTCGACGAGCACGGCCACCTCTATGTCAGCGGCCGCAGGGACGACCTGTTCAAGCGCAAGGGCGTGCGGATGAGCGCGCTGGAGATCGAGGCGGCGGCGCTCGACGTGCCAGGGGTGCGGGCCGCGGCGGTACTGCCGCCGACGCCGACCGCGGACGTGGTGCTCTTCGTCGCGGGTGAGCAGGCGCCCGCCGAGGTGCTCCGCGCGCTCGGGCAGAGGTTGGAGGCCGCCAAGGTGCCGCACGTCTGCCACGTCCTGCCCGAGCTGCCGCTCACCCCGAACGGCAAGACCGACAAGAAGCGGCTCGCCGAACTCGTCGGCGCCACCACCCCGGCCGCGTAGTCGGCGGACCCACACACGAAACCGCACAGACCCCACAGACAAGGAAGCCCACCATGTCCGTTCCCTGGGACGAGAGGTTCGACAAGACCCTGCGCGACGCCCTGCCGCTGCTGCCCGCCGACTGCCCGCTGGAGGACGACACGCGCCTGGGCGAGCACGGCATGGACTCGATGGCCACCATCGAGACGATGCTCAGCCTGGAGGAGCAGTACGGCGTCTCCTTCCCGGACGAGGCTCTCACCTCCGAGACCTTCGCCACGCCCGGCAGCCTGTGGACAGTCCTCACCGCGCTCCGCACGGGCGCCCCGACCACCGCCGGCTGACCCGCCAAGACGGCAGAAAGGCAGCGTCATGGGAAAGCTCGACGGCAGAGTCGCCCTCATCTCCGGCGGCGCCCGCGGCCAGGGCGCGGCGATGGCCCGCGTGTTCACCGCCGAGGGGGCCCGGGTCGTCATCGGGGACGTCCTCGACGACCAGGGCCGGAAGGTCGCCGCCGAACTCGGCGACGCGGCCCGCTACGTCCACCTCGACGTGCGCGACGCCGACCAGTGGGCCGCCGCGGTCGCCGCGGCCCGCGAGGCGTTCGGCCGGCTCGACGCGCTGGTCAACAACGCGGGAGTCGTGGAGATCGGCACCGTGGACGAGATGCCGGCGGACGCCTTCATGCGGGTCGTGGAGGTCAACCAGCTCGGCGTCTTCCTCGGCACGCAGGCCGCCGTCCCGGCGCTGCGCGAGGCCGGGGGCGGCACCGTCGTCAACATCTCCTCGGTGGACGGGCTGATCGGGCTGAAGTACCTGTCCGCGTACTGCGCCTCGAAGTTCGCCGTCGTCGGCATGACCCGGGTGGCGGCGATGGAACTGGGCCCGGACGGCATCCGCGTCAACGCCGTATGCCCGGGCGTCATCCGCACCGACATGACGAAGGACCTGCACGAGATGCAGGTCAAGTGGCTGCACCGGACCCTGCCTCTGCGCCGGTTCGGCGAGGCCGACGAGACCGCCTCCGTCGCGCTCTTCCTCACCAGCGACGACTCCTCGTACGTCACCGGCACCGAGGTCGTCGTGGACGGCGGCTGGATCGCCGGGCACCTGACGCCCTGACCGTCCGGCGCCGTCGCGCCGACTTCCCCACCGGAGCCCCACGTGCGTGTGCTGTTCACCGTGTCGGACTGGACCGGCCACTACTACCCGCTCGTCCCCCTCGGCTGGGCCCTCCAGGCGGCCGGCCACGAGGTGCGGGTGGCGTGCGCGCTGAGCCAGACCGAGCCCCTCGGCCGTACCGGACTGACCGCCGTGCCGGTCATGCGGCCCGGTCTGGAAATGATCGTCCAGGGCAGGCTGCGCAACTACTGGGACGCCCAGGAAGGCCGCTGGCCCCATCCCGGACTCCCGCCGCACCCGCTCACCGGCGAAGTCCTCACCGATCTCGCCGAGTTCGACTTCCCGGCGTTCCGCGCCGGGGAGCGCGACCGCATCCTGCGCGCGACCCGTGACACGTTCGACGCCGTGGTGGGGTTCGCCCGCGCCTGGCGGCCGGAGCTGGTGGTCCACGACCGGCTGAGCATCGAGGGACTGCTCGCCGCGCGGGTCCTCGGCGTGCCGGCCGTGCTCCACCTGTGGGGCCCGCACGGCACCGCCGAGCCGGAGCCCGAACTGCGCGTCCTGCCCGGCGATCCGACGGGCTCGTTCCCCCGTCACGGCCAGCCGGAGATGGGCCCCGAGCTGATCGAGCACGTCATCGACCCGTGCCCGCCGAGCCTGGCGCCACCCACCGACGCCCACCGGCTGCGCATGCGCCACATCCCCTACAACGGGCCCGGCGCCGCCCCGGCCGTCGCGCCGCCGACCGATGACCGGCCCCGGGTCTGCGTCGTCTGGGGCAACTCGATGACCCGGATCTACGGGCCCGCCTCCCAGCTCCTGCCCGAACTGGTCGCCGCCTTCGCCGGCCTGGACGCCGAGATCGTGGTGCTCGGCGGCCCGGCCGACACCGCGACGCTCGGCGACCCGCCGCCCGGGGTGCGCGTCCTCGGCACAGTCCCGCTGCGTCTGGTGCTGCCGGGCTGCGCCGCGGTGGTCCACTACGGCGGCTCGGGCGTCACCATGACCGCGGTCGCGGCCGGGGTGCCACAGCTCGGCGTGCCGTTCTCCGCGGAACAGGGCGTCAACGTGCGCCGGGTCGCGCAGGCCGGGGCCGGGCTGGTGGTCCCCGCGGCCACGCCGGACCGCCCCGACGCCGCCCGCACGGCGCTCGCCGCCCTGCTCGCCGACGCCTCCTTCCGGCACCACGCCGAGCGGCTGCGCGACGAGCTGCGCGCGCTGCGCACCCCAGCCGACCTCGTGCCCGTCCTCGAGGAGCTCGCCGCCGAGGCCGCCGCCTGACGGTCACGTCCGCGAGGTCAGCGAGACTCCAGCGGCATTGGAGCACCACCCGCGAGGGTCGGTGGTGACTCCCGGGGACGTCCCCCGCCCCCCGCGGAGCCGCCGCCCGGCGGGTGAGTCCCCCCCGTCACCCACCCGCCGGGCCGCGCCCTCTCCGAGCCCAGCGAACCCACCCATTCCGTACGAACAGTGAGGTCCCGCCATGCCGACCGCAGCCCCCACCGCAGCCACGGAAACCCCCGCCGAAACCCCCGCGAGCGGCCTCGACGCCGAGATCCGCATCCGCGAGATGGCGTTGAGCGTGGCTGTCGCCTCCGCACTCCAGGTCGCCGTGCGGCTCGGCGTCGCTGACGCGCTCGACGCCGACGAGGCGGACGCCGGGGAGCTGGCCCGGGCGGTCGGCGCCGACGCGGACACGCTGGCCCGGCTGCTGCGCGCGCTGGCCGCACACGGTGTCTTCGAGGAGACCGGCGTCGGCGCCGGCCGCTTCCGCCACACCGGGCTCTCCCGCCTGCTGCGCTCGGACGCCGCCGGCGGCATGGCCGACATGGTGCTGTGGGCCGGCGCCGCCTGGACCTGGGACGCCTGGCCGCGGCTGGAGCAGGCGGTGCGCACCGGCGACGCGGTGGTGCCGGACCTGCACGGCAAGGACTTCTTCCGCTACCTGAAGGAGGACGCCCCCGCCGACGCCCAGGTCTTCAACCGCGCGATGACCCAGGCGAGCGCGCTCACCTCGCAGGCGGTCGCCGAGACGCTCGACCTCACCGGTGTGACCCGGATCGCGGACATCGGCGGTGGCCACGGCCATCTGCTGCGCACCGTACTGGAGCGCCACCCGCACGTCGACGGCGAGCTGTTCGACCTGCCGTCCGTCGTGGCGGGAGCCGACCGGGAACTCACCACCGGCGCGCTCTCCGGCCGGGCCGGCGTGACCCCCGGCGACTGCCTGGAAGCCGTGCCGGTCAAGGCCGACCTGTACCTGATCAAGCAGATCCTCAAGTGGGACGACGAGCGGTCGGTGCGGGTGCTGCGCAACATCGCCGAGCACGCGGCGCCGGGCGCCCGGATCGTGGTGATCCAGAACCTGGTCGACCGCAGCCCCGAGCCGCGGGTCACCACGGCGATGGACCTCTTCCTGCTGCTCAACGTCGGCGGCCGGGAGCACTTCCAGCGCGACTTCGAGGGCATCTTCCGAGCCGCGGGGCTTGAGTTCACCGGCGTCACCCAGGCGCGCAGCGCCCTCTACCTCATCGAGGCCCGGGTGCCCGCCACGCGCGCCTGACGCCCCCACCCAGCCGTGACCTACCCACACTCTCGGAGGCCCTCCGTGTCCGTTCAGCTCTCCGGACGGAGTCCGTCGGCGACCCCGGCGCGCACCACGTCCACCCGGCGGCCGGACGCCGATCTGCCGGGCCGGCTCGCGCTGTCCGCCGCGGCGGCGCGGGGCGTGCACCTGTCCACCACCGAGTTCCGCGAGTGGTTCGCCGCCCACCGGCGCGAGGGCCACTACCGGGTGACTCGGGCGCCGCTCGCCGCGCTGGACGGCTGGTCGTTCGAGGCCGCCTCGGGCAACCTGGTCCACCGCAGCGGGCGGTTCTTCTCGGTGATCGGCGCGGGCATCCGCTCGGACTCGGGCCCGGTCACCGCCTGGCACCAGCCCATCCTCGACCAGCCCGAGGTGGGCGTACTCGGCATCCTGGCCAAGGAGTTCGACGGCGTCCTGCACTTCCTGATGCAGGCGAAGATGGAACCGGGCAACTCCAACGTGCTCCAGCTCTCGCCCACCGTGCAGGCCACCCGCTCCAACTTCACCCGGGTGCACGGCGGGGCGGTGGTGAAGTACATCGAGTACTTCACCACCGCCGGTCGCGGTCGCGGTCGCGTTCTCGCCGACAGCCTCCAGTCGGAGGTGGGCACCTGGTTCCTGCAGAAGAGCAACCGCAACATGGTCGTCGAGGTCTTCGACGAAGTGCCGCTCCACGACGGCTTCGTATGGCTGACGCTGAGCCAGATCGCCGCGCTGCTCTGCGAGGACAACGTGGTGAACATGAACGCCCGCAGCGTCCTGGCCTGTCTGCCCGTCGGCCCGGCGGATCCGGCGGACGGCGGGGCAGGCGGACGGGACGAGTTCGCGCGCGCCCTCGACCGCTCCTGGGACCCGGCCTCGCCCGCCCTCCATTCCGACCTCGACGTGCTCTCCTGGCTGACCGGCGAGCGCGCCCGCCGGGACCTGGTCACCTGCCCCGTGCCGCTGGCCGGGCTGCCCGGCTGGCGGGTGGACGACGACGCGATACGGCACGAGGCCGGACGCTACTTCGAGGTGGTCGGGGTGGACGTGGAGGCCGGCAGCCGCGAGGTGACGACCTGGTCGCAGCCGCTGCTCGCACCGGTCGGCACCGGCGTCGCCGCGTTCCTCGCTGCCCCGGTCGACGGTGTGCTCCACGTGCTCGTCCAGGCCCGCCCCGAGGCCGGGCTGCACAACACCGTCCAGCTCGCGCCGACCGTCCAGTGCACGGCGGCCAACTTCGACTGGCTGCCGCCCGAGCGCCGACCGGCGTTCCTCGGCACCGTCCTCGCCGCCGACGCCGCGGCCATCCGTTACGAGGCGGTCCACGCCGAGGAGGGCGGCCGGTTCCTCGGCGCGGAGAGCCGGTGCCTGGTCGTCGAGGTCCCCGCGGACGCCGTGGCCGAGGAGCCACCGGGCCACCGCTGGGTCACCCTCGCGCAGCTGTCGTCCTTCGTCCGCTACGAGCAGTACGTCAACTCCCAGGCTCGCACGCTGCTGTCGTGCCTCATCCCGGCGACCGTGGCCACCTGGCGGCACACCCGGTCCTGACCCGCCGACGACACGGGCGGTCGGCGGCCCCTCCCTCCGGGGAGGCCGGCCACTGACCGCCCGTGTGCTGTGTGACGCGTTGTCGGCGCGGGGCTCAGGCGGCAGCCCGCGCACCCGGGAGGGGGTCGGCGGCGGCGTAGTGGTCCAGGCAGTCCTCGTAGGAGGTGAGCAGTCCGGCGCGCTCGGCCTCGGCCACCGTGGGCGCGGCCCGGTCCTTGGGGGACCGCAGCAGGTCGAAGCCGCCGAGCTCGCTCTCGCGCTGCCACGGCAGGCCGAGCTCCGGGTCGAGGGCGTCCAGGTCGAGCTGGGTGCCGGGGACGAACGTGGTGGAGCACAGGTAGTTGACGCAGGCGTCGTCGGTGAGCGCGAGGAACGCGTGCCCTAGCCCCTCGGCGGCGAAGACCGCGACGCCGTTGGCGGCCGACAACCGGGTGGCGGTGTGCCGCAGGTACGTCGGCGAACCGGGCCGGATGTCGACGACGACGTCGAGGACCTCGCCCCGCACACACGAGACGATCTTGGCCTGCCCGGGAGGCATGGCCACTCCGTGAATGCCCCGCAGGGTGCCCCGGCGGGAGACCGAGTAGTTGCTCTGGACCGCCGCGATCGGCCTTCCGACGGCCTCGGCGAGGATGTCCAGGCGGTACGACTCGAAGAAGCAGCCGCGCTCGTCCTCGATCACCGCCGGCACCAGGAGGTAGGCGTGTGGCACTGCAGTCGGGTGGATGTCCATGGCGCGAACGTAGTCGGCGTCTCTCGCGTCCTGGTCAAACCGCCGGCGCCGCACCCGCCTCGCCCGGACCGCGGCCGGCCGCCGCGCGGGGTCCTCACGCAGGTCTCCCGGAGGGTTCCGCGCCGCGATTCCCGTCAGCTCGGAGCGACCCGCCGCGGTGTGCGCCCGGCCGACGCGGGTCGACCGGCCGTTCCGCGCCGGCTGCCCCGGCGCGTGACGTCCGGACGGCATGCGGACGAGGGCCCCGGTCGTTCACCTCCGACGACCGGGACCCCTCGCGTCCCGGATCCGGCCGGCGGCGGCAGCTGCGGCGTGGAGAACAGCGTGCCGCCCGGCCCGACCAGCTCGCGTGCTGTCTCGGCGTACTGCTCACCCCGCACCTTCCCGAGCTGGACGTGTGCGGCGAGCCGGTAGAGGGCGACGTTCGCCGCGCTGAACGCCGTCCACATCACGTTGGTGGCGGCGCCGAGTTGCGTGGCGTGCTCGTCGGCCTGGTCCAGGAGGCCGGGCACGGCGCGGGCGGAAGCGGCGGCCGTGGCCTCGGCGTACGCGGCCTTGAGGTAGAGCATGCGGCGCGGGCCCGGGTCAGGTCGGTCCCGAGGCGGGCGGCGGCGGCCCGCGCGACCTGCGCGGCCGCGTCGGGCTATCCGTGATAGGCCAGCGCATCGGCCATGTGCCGCGCGGCGCAATCCATCGTCATCACGCCGCCGGACTGCTCGGCGGCCAGCACCGCCCGGTGCCCGGCGAGCTGCGCCAGCTCCCCGGACCTGTACTTGATCGCGATGGCCTCGGCCAGGCACAGGGTCATGGACAGGGCGCGGCAGGCGGCGAGTTTGTCGTCCCCGGTGTGCCGGGCGCCGGCGCGGCTCGTCTCGGTGATCAGCCGGGGCAGACCCCGCCCCAGGGAAACGAGCGCCACCGCCTGGAAGGAGTCCCAGCCGTGCGCGACCCGGCGGCGCAGGGTCGCGACGTCCAGCACGGGGGAGTGGTCGGTGCCGGTGATCACGTCGTCCCGCTGGAGCGCCGCCCGGATCGCCTCCAGCTCCACGGGGTCGATACAGGCGGTCTCCGGGCCGTCCGCGAGCAGCCATGCGAGGGGGATCCGCAGGGCGCGGGCGGCGTCCTCCATGACTGAGACCCGCGGGTCCGCCTGCCGCTCCCCGCGCTCCAGGTCCTGGATCCCGCGTCTGTTGCGGCCCATCAGGTGGCCCAGATCCTGCTGGGTGAGCCGGCGGCGGTCCCGCCAGTAGGCGATGCGCCGACCAATGGCGTGAGCGTCCATGGCTGCTCCGGACCAACGGGGAGGGAGTGCACGCACTTTGCGTGCCTGCGCCCTGTTGTACTCGCCCTACCGTCCGGGGACATGGCCACACCCGAAATCACCACCCGTGAGGAGACGGTCCCGGCCGCCGTGCGCCCGGACCCGTGCTCCGCCCTGCTGTACGTCTGCGTCGATCGCAGCATCTACAGCCTGCAGTTGCCCGCCGACCGCGCCGAAGAGGAGGGGCGCGCCTACGCGGCGGTGCACGGATGGCGCGTCGCGGAGGTGATCCGCGACCCCTACGACGACCCCGACCCCCAGCACCGCGACGGATGGCGGCGCGTGCGCCAGCTCGTCCAGGCCGGCGCCGCCGCCACCTTCATCACGCGGTGGCCCGAGGCGATCGCGCCCAGCACCGCCGTCGACCTGCGCCACCGCGAAATCCGCTGGCTCCAGGCCCGTGGCGTCCGGGTCCGGTACTCGTGGGCACCCCTGGCCGCGCACCAGGACCAGCGCTCATGAGCACCGACAGCGGCGCCCTGCTGCACCGCACGCACCCCTGGATCGGCCGCGCGGTGACGGACACCGCGACCGGCCGCCGGGGCACCCTGCGGGCCGTCGCGCCCTCGACGCGCTCACCGACCCGGCGCCCATCACACCTGACTCCCACCCGAGGGCCTGAGCCGCGCCGGTGAGACGACGCACCGCCCGCCGTTCCGCCCTTGCCGTCGCGTGGTCCTGGAGCTCGTTCTCCCGGCCACCCGACACCCGGCGGGCGGCCGGGCGTTACGGGGTCAGTGACCCAGATCGCTCACACACCCGGAGGCGGATCGTGCTCGACATCCCGGCCGACTTGATGACCCGTACGAACGACGAGCTGAACGCCTGGTTCGACGGCGTGCGGCGTGACTCGCCCGAGGACGTGCCCGACGCGATCGCGGCTCTCTCCGAGGTCTATGCCCCCCGCCGTGCGGCCCGGATCCAGTTGTTGGACCGGGACTGCGGTCACACCGACCCGGGCGGCGCCGGTTGCGACCTTGGCTGTGTCATCCCTTGACCTCACCGCTCGTTGCTGTCCCCGGGCGCCAGCTTCCGGCGGCCGGGGGATCGGTTGGCACTTCCGGCGCCGCCCGGGTCGGCGTGCTCCTGGTTTCGGCAGCATTGGACCTTGTCTCGGACCGATGGGATGGCCTCGGTATGGCTACGGTCGCGCCTGCTGGAAGTACCGTTTTAGCTCGAGTTCGCGGCCCTGGATCCGGTGTATGAGGTCTCGGGCGTCGTCGATAGAGATCCCAAGGGCAATAGCGATCTCCTCCGTGGTGGCACCCTCCTGCACCGCTTGAAGCACACCACTCCACCGGGCTTCGTGGTAGATGCTCGTACTCAGGGCGAGTGCTGCCAGGGCGTCTTCAGCGCCGTGGCCCCGCGGGAGCTCAGCCAGGCGCCGGGTGTGCTGGTAGAGCCGTGCGGCCTGCCACACCAGCGGGGTGCCGGAGGGTACCTGGGCGAAGGTTCTGATTCTCCGGGCTACCCACTGGGCGTATTGATCGGTCTCAGCCACATTTCCACGGTACGCCCGACGCTGAGAGACGCCAGAGCTGAACCTCGGGTGGTGGGGTGCTGTCCGTTTTCGGGTTCTGGCTCAACTTCCGTTTCCGTGGTCTGTGCACGGTGAGTGACAATCGGGTGGGACGGTCTGCGGCGGAAGGTTGCCTGAAAATCGCCAGCGGGCGGTGCGGGACCGTGGACGATCTTCTGATGCCCTGCCCGGAGGGCTGCTGTTCCCGTCGGTCGTAGGTGTCTCGGTGCTGTCGGTCGGCGTGGACGTCGAGTCTGTGAACGTGAAGGCCCAAGCTTCGGCGGCGGGGCACAGTCGCCCGGGGTGCGGGGGCTGGTCGACCCGGGTGCCCAGTTGCGGCTGGTCGAGGAGCTCCCAGATCCGGAGCCGGCGAGCCCGCGGGGGGTGGGTGTCGATGAGTACGCGACGCGCAAGGGCCGCGTACTCACGGGATGCCCTGACCCGGCACGTCCGCTCCTTCGCCGTCATGCTCAGCGAGCGCCAGGGCGAGCGTCTCCCGGAATGGCTCGACGTGGTCCGCCAGGACGACCTTCCCAGCCTCCACACCCTCGCCGCCGGCATCGACCGCGATCGGGGCGCCGTCATCGCCGGACTCACCCTTCCTTGGAAATCCGGCGTCGTCGAAGGCCACGTCAACCGGATCAAGATGCTCAAGCGCCAGATGTTCGGCCGCGCGGGTTTCGCGCTCCTGCGGAAACGGGTCCTGCTGGCCTCATGACGGCCTTGTCGGTGGCCGCTGCGATGATCGCCGCCCAGTGGCACAAGGAGATCATCATGGGAACCTGGGACATCGGTCCGTTCGAGAACGACATGGCCGCAGACTTCGCCGACGCTCTGGACGAGGCCGCCGAGGACGAGCGCGAGACCCTGGTCCGGACGACGCTGATCCGCACCATCCAGACTCGGGACTACCTTGAGAGTCCTGAGGGAGCTGAGGCCGTTGCCGCCGCCGCTCTCATCGCCGCACAGTGCCCGGGCGGTGAACCGGTCAGCACAAGTTACGGCCCCGACCAAGCCCTTCCGATCTTCGGCATCGATCTTCGGTCGCTCGCTGTCGAGGCGCTCGATCGCGTGGTTGCCGAGGAGTCCGAACTCGCCGACCTCTGGGACGAGACAGCGGACGGACCGAAGTGGCGGCAGGCCATCAGCCGCATCCGCGCCGTCCTCGCCCCCGAGCCTGAGCCTCAGGAAGACCCACTCTTCGATCTCTGACCAAATAACCCAGCGTTACCGATCACGGAAGTTGGCTCTGTCGCTAATTTGGGGGTGGTTGGGTGGGCAGCCATCAGTCGTGATGGGTGGGGTGCAGATTGCGGACCTTCTACTGCCTGGTGTCGGTGTGAGAGTCGACCAACTGGTGCTAACGGATGCGGAAGCTCGACTCGCCGTGCGATCACGGGCCGTATCGGCGGCCTGTTCCGGATGCGGGCGGAAATCTTCGAGAGTGCACTGTTACTACCATCCGATGTACCCACGCGGGGCTGGACCGCCACGCCGATGCTGCTCGAATTCCTCGCCGTCATCGGCGTGGCAACGTTGCTCACTTGGCACGAACGCCGCACCACACACCCGATCGTTCCACCAGCCGTAGCGCGGTCCGTACCGGTGACGGCGTCGATGACGCTCCTGCTGGTCACCACCGCCGGCGTGTTCGGCGCGCTGTTCAGGGCCACGTTCTACCTCCAGGACGTACTTCGACTCGACCCACTCGCCAGCGGTCTGCGCGTGCTCCCGCTGACCGTGCTCATGGTCCTCGGCTCACCCGCCGCGGTCGCCGCACTGCGCCGGTACGGTGCGCGCCGCACCGCGATCGCCGGTACGCTCTTCGTCGTGGTCGGCATCGCGGGGCTGTCCCGGCTCGATCCCGCCAGCACATGGATGGCTACGGCTGCAGTCTTTGCCGCCATCGGTGCCGGGTTCGCCACCGTGATGGTCACCGCCACCGGGACCGTCGTCGGTGACGCGCCGCCGAGTACGCCGGAGTCGTCGGCGGGCTCAAGCAGACCGCCATGAACATCGGGCCGACCTTCGGCATCGCCGTCGCGGCCAGCGCAACCAGCTCGGCTGTTTCAACCACGAGCTCCACTCCGCTGATCCTTGCCGCACTTGCCGCTCTCGGCCTGCTGCCCGCGTCGCGGCTGCCCCGGCGCCCGGCCCACCAGGAAGGAGATAACACGACCGCCTCACGCCCGGCGCAAGCACCAACACCACAAGCGACGCCCGCTCGCCACACGCAAAGTTGAGCAACCCCCGAACACACAGGGCGATCCGTTCTCCGTGGAGGTCTAACCTTGGTGGTGACACGGGATATCTACGTCGACTCCGGTCAGTACTACATCCACGGCGATAATTACGACACCAGTAACTGGCGCTTCGACAACCTCAACGGACTAGTTGGAGTACTGGACTCCGCCGGGTACCCGTCCGGTCCGGGCGAATTCGCCATTGTGGCTACAGGCCTGAACTCCGGTGAAGTGCGCGTCACCATCGAAATCTGCTCAGAACGACCGTCCGAAGTCGACTGCAACAACTGGGACGAAATCGCCGAAGTGAGTCTCGCTCTCGCCAGTGACTGGCCTCGCATATCTACGATGATCCCTACCGACGCCCTCAAGGAGTTGCCCGACTTCTCCAGCGTCGGCCCGGGGCCCTACCGGGTGCGGGTACACGCGAGAGGACGAGACGCAGCGAACGAGCTCATGGATCTTCCCGACGGGCAAGAGCCTGTTGAGGAACATCTGGTCCAGGTGTGGGCCGCTCCGTCAACGGCCTCTCGGGTACACAAGCAAACGGACAATGTCGGTAAGAGACTGATGCCCGAGCGCTAATACCCTCGTGTACGGCCTCAGGGTGTCCTCCAGTCGGTCCGTGCGGGGCCGCTCCTGACCCGAGTGCGCTTCGGCGAAGCGGTGGCGGATCGCCACCGCCCTGATCCGCCGTTGCTCGTCCTCGCGTGCCGCCGCCTTCTCACTCAGGACGGGCGAGCACTCGGCAGCGTCGTCGGTCACCGGGACCGGTGGCGGCTTCGCCGGTTCGGCGGCCGGCCACTCCTTGGGCCAAGCCCAGTCCAGCGCCCAGGGAAACTGCGCCACCCCGGCCCTGGCGTGGCGCAACAGGTACGGACAGACGCACGGCAGGATGATCGTCGGCTCCAGTGGCGGCGCCCCCACGGCCGCGTGCCGGGTCGGCTTCCAGCTCGGAGTAAGGCGATCAGGGCGTCGAGGGGCTGCAGATCAGATTGCCATGTTCGCCGAGATGTCAGCACAGCCGCCACTGCTGTTGCAGTCCGGGAAATCCTCGGGGTGGGCTCCCGAGGTGACGGGCCACGAGAAGCGGTCGAACGCCGCCTCCTACGGCTACACCGGCCGTCTCGGCGACGCCGAGTACGACCACCTGATGTCCCTCGAGCTCGGTGGTGACCCGAACGACGCCCGCAACCTCTGGGGCGAGCCCCCGGACCCCGGTCACAAGCCGGGCTCCGGGGTCAACAACAGGAAGGACCCGGTGGAGTCGAAGCTGCACACCGCGGTCTGCTCCGGGAAGGTGACCCTCAAGGCGGCGCAGCAGGCCATCGTCACCGACTGGACCACAGCCCTGAGCCGACTCGGCCTGGGATGAGGCGAGCAGCTGGCGCTCGTCGATTCGGAGAGAGAGGCCGGATCACCGCCGCCTATGCGGCCCGGCTCCGCCTGATCAGCCCACCTCCTCGTCGCCGAGTCTGGCTTGTCGTCGGCCTCGCGCAGACGCTGGCGGGTCCCAGCATGCCGGCGACCGCGGCGAAGATTTGGGAAGTTCCGCTGTTCTTCAGCCTCACCGAAGGGGAGGACGCGGCAAGGTTCACCCTTTTGCGATCTTCGAAGCCTCAAGCTCCCAGCGCGGGTACCAACATCGACAGGCTCGACGTGCTGGTCGCGACAGCCGAAACGCTGCGTGGTCAGCGAACCTGTGGTGGCCTCATGGAGGCCCCGTCCGGTCCATGCCCCTCCTTCACCAGTCGCTCGACCATGGAATGGTCCTCCAACACGGCAGCCAGTGCAGCAAGGAAGGCGAGAGCTTCCCGGCCGTTGAGAATACGATGGTCGTAGGCCAGGCCGATGTGTGCCACCCGGCCCACAATTGGATGCCCCGAACCGTCGAGTCGGATTTCCTCCAGGGCGCCACCGACAGAAACCGCGCAAGCTAATCCCGGAGGAATCACAGGCTGGACCATCACAACCCCAGGGTCGTGGTTCCAGGACAGAACGATGGACGGAGCACGTAGGTGCTCTTCGCTAAAGGAACCGCGAAACGCCCGCATGCGGAATTCCGCCAGACTGTCGGCGATTTCGGTAAGGGAGCGTCGCTCCGCCTCGCGCACCACGGGGATGAAGAGACCGTTGCCGGCGTCGAACGTCACTCCGACGTCTGCTGAAGTCGCCACTCGGACGGAACAGGCGTCGGCAAGCGAAGAGAAACAGAGCGGGAACTCCTCACGGAGCCCGCCGATCACCTTGATGAGCAACTCCGGCAGCTCTACAAGTTCGGCGTAACGGTCGTCGAGTTCCCGTTTGATCCTGTGCACCGCGTCGAGCCGGACCCGGCGGAGCACGAAAGCATCGGGGATCTCCCGCCTCGATGTGGTGACCACCTGGCCGACAAGCTGCTGAGCACGGTCGAGGGCGACGATATGGGCGTCGGTGGTCGTGTCGGGCAATTCGCTCGTAGGACTCGGCGTCCGGGTAGAGGCGGCGGCCGCACCGTCTGCGATCCTGGCCGGGCTTTTCCCATCCGCTCGCTCCAATACCGCGATGATGTCACCGGGACGACACTCTACGCCCTCGCCAACGCGATGCCGTAGGACGCCGGCCACCGTGGCGGACAGCTCCTCGACCGCCTTAGACGTCTCAACCTCAGCGATCGCCTGGTCCCGTTCAACGTTCTTACCGTCCTGGATGAGCCAGCTGAGCAAGATGTACTCGGTATCGTTGTTGTTTAGTTTCGGTACGATCACCTCTTCCGGCACTTCTGCTGCTTGCGGCGGTCGGCTGGTCGCGTCGTTACCGACGCCACGTCCGGACGACACAGCCCTGCCAGTCTCGGCCCCGTAGAGAACGGTGGGTGCGCCCGCGTCCAGCTGCGCTCGGGCGAGTTCAGATAGGCCGTCGACGATGTCACCGGGCTGGAGCAGGACATGGCGCTCCAGATGCGGCGCGCTGGGAATGATGCTGTCCCGGGAGCTCAGCAGCTTCACTGGCTGCGGCATGCGGCCCCATAGCCGCTCGTGAACGTGCCGGGCGACTTCCGTCCCCCATGTGCCACCACTTGTGCTCTCCTCGGCGACGCATATCCCAGATGCACCGCGCAGGACCTCCATGGCTGGCTCGAGTTCGAGTGGATAGAGCAGCGCTGGTATCAGAATATGTACGGACAGATCTGCACCAGTCAGCACACGTGCCGCAGTCACCGCGGCGGCAGCGGTTCCGCCAGGGGCCACTACGACGAGCGTACGTTCGGCGGGCCGCTCCTCTTCACGCGTTGGGTACACGTGCACCCAGTGGCCTGGTCCTTCCAGATGCCGATAGGCGAACGTCTCGTCGAGTCTCCCGCCCCGATGGGTGCGCTGGGTATACAGCACCTTGGGCTCGAAGAAGATGGCGGGTTCACCGCGATCGAAGGCATCGTCGAGGAGCGCCTCGGAGTCGTGGAAAGAGGTCAGCTCGTACAGCGACAGGTGCGGGATACCGACGAAGTGCTTCTGCAGGTTCTGGCTGTGCGTGGGCCCATAGCCCCGATGTCCGCCGACCGGACACCTCACCACGAGACGCATCTGCTTGCGGCCGCCGTATAGGGAAACCGTCTTGGTGGCGAAATTGAGGATCTGATCGAAACCGAGGGCGAGGAAATCGCCGAACATGATTTCGGCGATAACGCGATTTCCGCACAGTGCTAGCCCGCCGGCGGCCCCGATGATCGCGTTCTCGCTGATCGGCGTAGTAAACACGCGGTCGGGAAAGCGAGTCGACAGACCCTTCGTGATCTTGAATGCCCCGCCGTAGGGATCAACTATGTCCTCGCCAAGCAGATAGAGGTCGCTGTGCCGCTCGAAAAGTGAGTGCAGGGCACCATTCAGGCTCTCGGCCAGGCGTTTGTTACGGGCCATCAACCTGCCTCCTCCCAAGTACAGAGGGGGCGCCGCAGTACAGCCTCCGTGATCGCAGCAACCCTTTGACGCTGCCTGGCGTCAGCGGCCAGGAAGGACTCCCCCCGCCGCTCCGCATAGTCGGTGTACCAGTCGTTAGCCCGGACGGCGGCCAGTTCGTCGCTAGTCCGCGTGTCGTCCCCTTTGCTGTGCGGCCCCAACCGGGAGGTGACGAACTCCACGACCAGCGGCTCGTGTCGGGTACGTACGCGGGAGATCCGCGGAGCTAACTCGGCCCGGATACGGGAGATGTCGGTCGACCTGACGAGGTGGTGGGCAATCCCGAAAGCCGCAGACCGACCGGCCACAGTTCCCGCCATGTGCCGTTCGGTCGGGGTGGATTGGGCGATGCCGTTGTTCTCCACAACGACCAGCAAAGGAAGTCGCCACAACTGTGCCAGATTGAGAGCTTCGTAAACAGCGCCTTCGCCCCAGGTGCCGTCACCGATATACGCGGCGACGAGTGAGGCTCGTCCCATCCGCTTCTCATGGAGCGCCACGCCCACGCTCACAGCCAGACTTTCCCCCTGGATTCCGGTGGAGAAGTACCGGTCGCGGTGGAGATGCTGGCTTCCGCCGACTCCCTGACAGGGAGCCCCTTCGCGGCCGAGGATCTCAGCCAGGAGGCCTTCAGGGTCGCCAGTCCGCGCAAGATAGTGGCCGTGTCCACGGTGATTGCTGAAGATGAAGTCGTTCACGTGGAGTAACGGAGCCAAGGCGACCGGAATGTATTCTTGTCCCAGACAGGTGTGGGTGGTCCCGCTGACCTCCCCACGGGCGTACAAATCCAGCAAAGCCATCTCGAAGTGGCGTATCAGAAGCAAGAGATCCACATCGGCTTCACTCAGCGCTTTCATGTCGCCGGCCCCCGGTCTTCATCAATACGATCCGACGCAGAGCGGATACACTGCGAACGGATCTGATCTCATTCGACTGGAATTTAATGCTGTACGCGTCTTCCACTGCTGCGATGAGTCTAACGTGGTTGAGGCTGGTCCACACTCCCGACGTTTCCGGGCTCAGGTCGTCGTGCACGGAGTCCACCGGGATTTCCAGGACGCGTGCGACGATGCTCTTAATTTCGGCAGTCAAGCCTTACTCCCCGATGAATCAGGCCCGACTGTATTACGGAAACAGCCTGGGCGCAGCCTTGGGCATGGTAGGTCTGGGCAGAGTGCCTCTATTCAGTTTCCCCAACAGGTAACAAGATCTCACTGCACATGATTCTAAACTCCGTCAGCATACTTGGAAGAGGGCTGCACCCCACAGGAACGCGAAACCACTGGCCACCGCTAGCACCCAGTCCCCGGGACAGAGACGACCGGAGGTGAGGAGGTAGTCAATGCCGATGATCGGGTCTGACGCCCCAGCGTGACCGATGCCACGGCCATAGTCGAACGTCGTCCGTTCCGGATCGATCCCAATTCCGTGAAAGTAAATGGGTTGCAGGACGTTATAGCCCAAGGATGGCAGGATCACGTGTGCTACGTCGCCGAGGTCGATCCCCGCTGCCTTGGTCACTCGATGTATGACGGAGCGAGGCCCGTTGACCAAGCGCTCTCGGAGTTCCTCCACATTAAATTCGGGGACAGAGTCCCAACTCCGCTGAGACAAATTGATCGGCTGTGCGCCGGCGTGTAGCGAAGTGCGAAATGGGTCGTGCCCACGTATCAACGGTTCAATAATAGGGTCCGTGTGAACGGCTAATCCTTCGAGCCGCAGTGGACCGGGGCGGCGGCTGACTACGATGGCACTTCCGCAATCTCCGTAGATTGACCCGACGTCGCTGTTCCAGCGGTCAAATTCCGGAGCCCGGAAGCAATCGCTTGCTACGATCAGTGCCGCTTCGGCATCAGGCATGCAAAGGAGTTGCGCACGGGCGAATTGGAGACTAACTATCACGCCTGTGCATCCGCTGTTAATCTCGGCCACAACTGCCGGGCCCGGCGGAATTTGGACCTCACGCTGGACGTATGAGGCCGCATTCCACATGTCGAAGCCAGTGTCCAGTACGGAGGAGTACGAGAGGAATCCGACGGTGGCCGGGGCGATTCCGGAGCGCTGGAGGGCGATGCGTGCGGCGTCGACGGCAAGATCGGGCGCTGGGCGGTCCAATGGTGCGACGGTTGCCGCAACTTGTCGGCTCTCTTCCGCCCGTTCGGCGGGGTAGAGCCCAGCATCGATAGCCTCTCGCACAGATATGGCGGGCGGCAGGGACGCGCCGACTGCGTTAACGTACAGCGTGAAATTCTCCACGGAGACTTCCTTCGAAAAGCTACCGGATAGGTCTCGCAATTGATGGCCCTGCGTGCGCTGGCGGTGTACAGAATTACGAGTTTGGAATGCTGTACCCCCAAAGTGCGACGCCCCAATACCGCACTGCTATTTTACATCTATGCGAGTTGATCATGCGGGTCACGTGAGAGATCCCCGCCCTGGGTCTCATCTCCTGGGTGGGCTTGGTCTTGGGTAGGACGAATCTCCGTCAGGCTTGCAGGCGAGGGGGTGATTATCATCGCTACAGCGGCAAACCCCGCAGTAACAGCACCCAGGACAAAGCAAGATCGCATCCCGAATTGAGCGGTAGAGGCGCTAGCGATGACGCCGCCAAGAGCATTACCGCCGACAATAAGGGACTGGACAAGGCCATAGAGCGGCCCTGATTTACTCTCGGAAACCCTGGTGCCATAGACCGTCCACAGCAAAGCTGTCGGTGTGTTCGCCAAGATTCCGAAAGAGAGGGAGATCAGAAGTACGGCGAGCCAGTTGTTTGCGGTGACAAGCGTACAGAGCATGATCCCCATGACGATGACGCACAGAGCGGACAGCCGCACCCGGATTTTACTGGCCATCGGGGCCCCGAGCGCCATGCCGGCCACGGCTCCGATGCCTATGGCTGCTGTGGTCCAGCCATACGCTGAGTCATGTCCAGTCGCTCGTTCGGCGATCGGCATCAGTACGACCAGAGAACCGCCGGCACCCACGGACATAGCCCCTTGAGTGAGAAAGCATGACAGGACGACGCGGTCACCGGCGAGAGCGCTTATTGCGATACGCAGTGACGACTTCACCTTCAGTGTCGTGGCCGGGTCCGAAAGAGAGCGCTGGGATACCCGCCACAGTAAGGCGGCAGATCCGAGGAAACTGACGAAGTCGAACCCAATCAGCACCAGGGGGCTCACGGAGGTACCAAGCAAGCCGCTTAGCGCGGGAGCAATGACCATCGCCAAACTGCTGGAAATACCCAGGACGGAATTCGCTGCAGCACGGTTTTCGGTATCAGCCAGATCACGTTGCAGGCGACGCTCGGCCGGTGCGTACACGGTGCCGGCGAGGCTGCAGACGAGTACAATGGCCAGCAGGAGAAACGGCGATCCCCCGGCGGCGGCAGTAATCGCGATCACCGTGACTGCGACTGCACGGACCAAGTCAACCGCAATCATGATCGTCCGCGGCTGGTAAGCTGCACTCAGCTGCCCCAGAAAAGGTCCGGAAATCACCGGAACCAATATCCGCAGGACACTGTAGAGCCCTAGCAGTCCGATACCTGCCGCACGGTACAGCACAATGCTCATACAGACAAGGAGAAGCCACGCCCCAGCCGTTGAAAGAAAACCGGCCGCGAAGATTAAGCGCGCTTCACGATGTGCGAAGAAGATGCGACAGTTTTCTAGGTATTCTTTCACCGAAAGCCCCTTTGGAGAGGATTCGAACAGCTCTGGCGTGCATTTCCGGTGCGAGGTATCGGGTGATTAACTGGCCACTTGGGAGCGGATCTTCTGGCAGTTTTCGGTCAGGCTTCGACGTAATGCAAGCCCGGAGTCTGTCCACTGGGCGTCCGCGTCTAACCTCTGCAGTACTGCTAGCAGTTGCTCCGCCAGCTCCGCGTGCTGTGTCTGCCACGGGTGTCCGTCAAGCGGACCTCCTCGCGGGGCGACCTGGTCATAGCGGCGGAGTGCTTCGGCCATGCGCCACAGCACAAAGGCGGCGTGGAGAACGCCTCTCAGCGGACGTGCCCCTGGACGCAACGGATGCTCGCTCAACGCATCTGGATTCTTCAGAAATCCGGCAAACTGATCACGCAACGCGAGTGCGTGGTGACCCGTCTCGTGCACCAGATCCAAGAAGAGATTCAAAGGATCTTCGGCCGCGTTTGCTTCGAGATAGACGGCGCCAAACGTCGTCTGATGCGTCGCCGACCGCATCGGCTGTGCATCGATGAAAACCAGGTACTTCACCAGGAGATTGTGCTCCGCCCACGCTTCAGGCCAGGCCAGGGAAAAAGCACGCCTGGCTATTTCGAGAGAAACGCGCAAACGGCGGGGCAGATCGATTACGACTGGATACTCGTTCGCGGAAGGCTCGATTAATTCCCTCAACGCGTTCACGATCCATGATGCCTTCGGGCCGGTGTAGGGGGTCGCTGAAGGCGTTGCTAGCGCCGCTTGGTAAAGAACTTCACTCAGCCAAGGCTGGTCGTCAGCGTGCAGCGGATACCTTGGTAACTGATATAAGCGATGCACCGCTTCCGGACTCAACCACTGGACTGAGCGAGCGCGGGCCATTAAACACTCCAACTGGCACGACTCGCCCTCCGCGAGCGGAAGAGCCCGGACAAGACGCTGGGCCACGTTTCGGTGATAAATGGCAGAGAGGCGCTGCGTACCGGTCAGACTAACCTGCACCGTCTCGATGGGCCCTCGGAGATTGACCGGTATTCTCGACATTCGAGAAGTGTCCCTTCCGTTCGGCACCTAAGACCGGTGTTTGGGTCTGCACGCGCGCACAGGCCGGGCAGACATTCAGTTCTCTGTCAGCAAGCCGACGGCCGTAGCCATCTTTATCTGTCCCCGTATCCGGGTGATATCCAAAAGAAACGAATCAACGTCGAGGCGGTGGACACTAAATACTGCATCCGCGTCCACCGCCTCGACGGTGGCTTGGCTACGCCTCGTCGGCCATCAGCCCGCGCTCGGGCTGTACAGGTAGTGAGGCGCGTTCGTGTCCAGGTCGAGCTCGATCTCGACGTCACTGACCTCGGTGATCTGCTGATCGTCAAGATCGGTGACGCCCACGGTATGCGTCACGTTCATTGCGTTCTCCTAGCGGTAGTTCAGGTTGGACGGTTCCTAAGTCTGACGGGACCACCTGACGCCGCGCTGACGCGTCGCCGGGGACTGCTGCACGGATAGGTGACACCTGACCTGGCTTGCTGAGAAGTCGTTGCTCTATCGATCTTGGTGGGCGTGAGTTCGAGGTCGTCGACTCGGTCGGTTGATCTTCTGACTGACCGGGCATGAAAGCGGGGCCTCCCGCACAGCTCGTGGGTGTCGAATCCAACCGAGCAACAGGAGGCCCCTGGTGCTGCAGTCTTCCGTCCAGGCGTCCGGCACAGCGGTGCAGATTCGTCCCGAGCACTACCCAAGCGGTGCCCGGGACGGCTTCTTCGCCCAGCAAAGCGGGTGGTCCGCGACATCCTCGCCGATCTTGAGGGCGTCGTCCGTTGGGGCGGCGACGACTCCAAGCCGGACGAATCCCTCTTCTACATCGACATCGCCTCAGGTGACGAGAGTCTGACCCGCGTCGCGAACAAGGTGAGGACGTGGAACTACACCCCCGGCATGGGGCCCGGGGTCGTGGTCGATCCACTCCTCCCCAAGCGCCGTCTGGCGGCCAAGCGCGTCGCTGCACAGCAAACATGACGGAAGACTGATCCGCACGGAGGCCGGGAGATGGTGAACTGGTACAACGCCCAGCTCCTCGAGGAGCGCCGCGCGCCGGTGCCCAACGAGGAGCGGGTCGAGGAGCTGAAGGCGGGCTGGGAGGCCGCCCTTGCAGACCGGGCCCAGCTGGCCACGGCGGTTCCGGAGGAGGCCGACCGGATCGCCGCCGCCCACGCCGCCCGGCTGAAGGAGCTCAAGGAGACGTAGCCCCTGCTCCTGCCCGGCACGGGCAGGAGCCAGACGGGCGGGTGCGGCCGGCCGAGGCGAGCCGGCTGCACCCGCGCGGGCATCAGCGGCCGGGCGAGCGCGGCGATCTCGTCCAGCTCCCGACGGTGCCGCGGGAACGCCCGGCGCAGGCCTTGATGGAGGCGGAGAAATGCCTCAGCCTCCTGCTCGGTGTAGGGACGGAGCCGTTCCGCGGCCAGGGCCCACGAAGCCCGTCCGGCGCCGCCCCTCTCGTGGCGCAGCAGAGCTTGGCCGTCCCGGCGGATCACCGTGATGGCCGCAATCTGCGGGTGCTGCTCGGCGACGGCAACGACGTCGGCGAGCGCGCGGAAGCAGGCGTCGTGCCCGGAGCGGCTGGTGAACCGGCCGGTGCCGCCGCGCTGCAGGGCACGGGCGTAGCGCAGCGCGGTCGAGAGCCGGCTGTCGGTTTCCCGCACGGCCAGGACGACGAGTTCGACCGCGTAGCCGCCGGTCGCGAAGGGCAGCGCGCTGGCGAGGAACTCCTCCACGCTGCCGGGAGCGGCCTCGATCAGGACGTCGCCGCGCCGGTCACGGACGTACTGCTCGGCCCAGGCGAACCAGGCCCGGTAGTCCGCGCGGATCGCCGCGCCGGCGCTGCGGGGGTCGTCGCGCAGCAGCTGGAAGTAGTCGGGGTGCTGGGCCTTGAAGTCGTCGCCGACCAGCCGCGTCGTGCCGGGCCGCATCGCGCGGCGGACCATCCGGGCGGCCAGCAGCTTGCCCGCCCCGGGCTGCCCCAGGACGTAGACGGCGCGCGGCTCGTCCCGGGGGACGATGCCGTTCAGGTAGGACGGGACGATCAGCTCGTCGAAGACCCAGCGGTGCTCGGTGGCGGAGAGCCGGTGGTAGTCCACGCCCGGCGCGCGCCGTCGGGGCTGGGCGATGCGCCGTACGGGCTCGGCGAGCGCCGCGGCTCGCCGCGCGTCCCGTACGACGGCCAGGCGCTCGTCCTCGCCCGGCACGTCGCGGTGCACGCGCACCTCGGCGCGGGCTATCTCTCGATGGAACACGGCCGTCTCCCGGGCCGTCCACGCGCGTGAGCGGCCTCGGGCGACCGCCTTGTCGGCGGCGGGCCGGCGCCGCCACGCGCTGTCGACGAGCTCGTTGTCGTACAGCACGGTGCCGTCGCGGGTCACCACGGTGACGCGGTCGGCGAGTTGCTCCTCCTCGATGACCGCGAGCGTCGCCAGCATGTTCCTCGCGCAGACGTCGTGGTTCGCCCAGCTCACGAACCGGCCGCCCGTCCCGCCGGCGGCCTCGGTGAGAAAGCGATTGAGGATGCCCAGCTGGCTCCACGCCTCCGGCGTCGCGAGCGCGACGACCTCGATCCGGTACCGGGAGCCGCGGTACGCCGCCGACGACGCACGGAAGTCGTCGGGGTCAGCGAGGGCGGATTCGACGACTGCATCCAGGCCGTGGTCGCGGACGTACCCCTCGACGGCTGCCTGCCACGAGCTGGTGTCCGGCCGGACCTTGGCGCCGGCGGTCCGGACGTCGGCGGCCAACGCCGCGGCGTAGTGGCGGTGGGCGGCCTTGTAGAGGTCGCGGCCGATCCGCACCGAGCCACCGCGCCGCCCGAGCGCCGCCTGGACCAAGTCGGCGACGTTGGTCTTCCCAGCCCCCGGCTGGCCACCGACGAACACCACGACCGGACGGGCCTGGGGTACGGCGCTCGCAGCGGCTTCGGGCAGGATCACCCGCCTCAGCACGGCCCTGCTCTCGTCGGCCGGAAGTACGGCGCGGTCGTTCATGCCGTCCACAGGGCCTCCAGCGCTTTCACGGTCTAGATCGTCCCGGCAGACCTTAACCGCATTGAGCAATCCATGTGAAATCCGATGTGAAATCCAACGGGCGATTGGGGTATGGTGCGTTGTGGAGGTGAGCTCTGTGCCTACTGGGAACGAGCTGTTCAGTGCCGTCGATGCGCTGCTGGAAGAGGTCGCTCAGGACGATCTCCCGACGCCCGAGGAGCGCAAGCGTCTGCGCGAGGCCGCCGGGCTGAGCCAGGAGCAAATCGCCAAGGCCCTGAAGAGCCGGCGGGAGACCATCGGGAACTGGGAGTCAGGTGCTACCGAACCGCGGCCGCCGAAGCGCGCCGCGTACGCCCGTCTCCTGGAGGGCCTCGCCGCCCGCTTCCCCGCCCCGGACTCCGACGCGCCCGCCGCTGCCCCGGCGCCGGTGGCCCCGGAGGCGTTCACCGGCCCGGCCCCGGAGCCAGTCCCGGCACCCGCGCCCGCCACCGTCCCACCATCCCGCCCGAAGGCGGCGGCGAGCAGCACCAGCCGGCCCGCGGCGTCGTCGCGGCGCCCGGGTGCGAAGAAGGCGGCGGCGAAGACCACGGTGGCGGCGGCCCCCGATCCGCGGTTCGAGAACGGGCCGCTCGCGGTCATCGACTGCGAGGACGGACAGGTGTCGGCGTACTGCGTCGGCGGCCTGGTCCTGGACGTGCCCGCCAAGTCCATCCCGGCGCTGGTCGACTGGACGCTGGCCGAGGCCCGCCTCGGTCAGGCCCGGCTGCACCGCAACGGCCGCGACGCCGACCCGATCCTCGTCCTGACCGCGTCTGCGCTGGAGCGCTACGGCCTGCCCGCCGCCCTGTCGCCGGACGAGCAGCGCGCGGGACGACTGGCGGCCGGCCACAAGGTGCTCAAGCAGACCGAGCGGGCCGGGCTCCAGCTCACCCAGCGAGGATTCGGGCCGTGGGCGCGGGTGTATCGCGACCCGGAGGGCTCGAGGCGGCGCTGCGTCCAGCTGTGCATCCTGCCCTGGAACGCGCTGGACGCCCGCGAGTGGGACAAGCGCGACGACCCGCAGCTGCCGACGATGCACCCGGCCGACCTCGCCCGCTACCTCGGCCTGTACGCGGCCCGGGTGATGACACCGCGCGGCAGCACCGCGACGACCGGCCTGGAGCTGATGACCGCGCTGCGGCCGCCGACCCGCGCTGAGAAGGACCCGGACACCGGCGAGTTCAAGCGGGCCTTCAACGACGACGCGCTCACTGCGGTGTACCCCGTGGTGGAGTGCGAGGTCCCCGACGAACACCCGATCCTCAAGGGCAAGTTCGCCCGGCACCACCTGCGCACCCCGGCCGAGATGCTGATGGAGGAGCCCTACGACTGGTGCCGGCCGCTGACCGATGAGGAGTGCGCCAACCCGTACTTGGTCGTCGTCGACCTCAACATGTCGTTCGCCGCTGCCGCGAACGGGCTCACCGTCGGACTGAACGGACCCACCCACCTGACCGGCAACCCGGCCTTCGACCCGGCGCTGCCCGGCTCATGGCTGGTCGACCTCTCCCACGTCGACCTGTCCCGCGTCCAGGTGGGCGGCCGCACCGTCGACGCAGACCGGCTCCCGAGCCCGTTCACACCGAAAGGCGAGAGGCCCGAGGGCCCGGCCTGGTACGCCACCCCGACCGTCGCCTACGCGGTCGAGCTCGGCTTCGACGTCGCG
This sequence comes from Streptomyces misionensis, assembly GCF_900104815.1. NCBI lineage: Bacteria > Bacillati > Actinomycetota > Actinomycetes > Kitasatosporales > Streptomycetaceae > Streptomyces > Streptomyces misionensis. Next base: position 11,476 of record NZ_FNTD01000003.1, on the reverse strand, counting down.
CCGATCGAGGCCTACGTGCGCACCCAGACCGGCCGCTACCTGGACCCCTGGTACAAGCGGCTGCGCGACGCGTACGTGGCCACGATGGCCGACATGGGCGTCACCACCGACCTCACCGGGAGCGAGTTCCTCGAGGCGATGGCGCGGCGCAAGCAGGTCGACCCCACGATGGCGCTGCTGGAGACCGCGATCAAGGCGACGGCGAAGGGCGCCATCGGCAAGCTCAGGCAGCGCTCCCGGGGCCAGGTGCCGTACTACGAGCCCTACCCGGCGCTGAACCGGGAGACGTGGCGCCCCGACATCCGGGCCGCCGTGCTCGCGGCCCAGCGCGTCGGCCTGCACCGCAAGCTGATGAAGACGGCGGCCGCCGCCGACCGGTACCCGGTCGCGATCGGCACCGACGCCATCGTCTACCCCTCGCCCGGCCCGTCCCCGCTGGACGTCCTGCCGCACACGCCCGAGGGCAAGCCGGTGCCCGGCACGTTCCGGCTCGGGGTCTCGCCCGGCATGGTCAAGCACCAGGGCACCCAGACCGTCCTGTGGGCGGAGCAGCAGTTCGAGGAGCGCGGCGGCGTCTTCAACATCGCCAACCTCATCAAGACCGACCAGAGCGCCGGAGAAGGGGAGTAGGCCGTGGTGGACTCGCTCGGGGACAGCCTGGACCGCGCGCTGGAGGGGGCCTTCACCCGCCGCATCCCGCAAAGCGCCCAGGCGCAGATGAAGTACCTGGTCAAGCAGCTCAAGGGCACCAAGGCCACCGCACAGGCGCTCGGGATCTCCCAGCGCACGGTGGAGCGGTACGTCTCCGGCAAGCTCAAGCGGCCCCGCCAGGACCTGCGCGGCCGCATAGAGCGTGAGGTCAGGAAGCGGTGGCAGCCGCAGGTGCGCGCCAAGGCGAGGAAGAAGGCGGCCTCCACCGACGGCCTGGTCATCTCCACCCGGGCCCGGTTCGGGTTCACCGCGGCGCCGGGCACCACCGACGACGCCCGGATCCGCGACATCACCCAGGCCCTGCCGCCCGAGTACGCGGACCGCCTGTTCACCGCCCGGGAACAGGGCGCCACCGAACGGCAGCTCCAGCAGATCGCCGCCGAGGGCCTCGCCCGGATGTACTTCCGTGCCAACAACTCCCGGGCGCACGGCCTGGGCGTGGAGTTCACCGACATCGAGCAGATCCAGATCGAGCTGTAGGCCGGCTCACGCACGAGCGCCGCGTCCCCGGCATTGAAGCTGCCGGGGACGCGGCGTTTCGCATCCTACGGAAGGGCCGCCCGTCGGGTCGTGCGCGCGGCCCGGCGACGTGCCCACCAGGACAGCCGCGGCGCAGTGGCGGCGTTGACGGCTCGGCCGAACGCGGCCAGGGCGGCCTCCAGGCGCGCGGTGTCCTCCACATCCGACAGGGCGTTCAGCAGCTGCTCGGTGGCGGTGACGACGGCCGGGTCGGAGCAGCGCAGGAGCGGGGCGGCTGCGGTGGCGGCCCGGGTGAGCGGCTCTCGTACGGCGGCCACGGTCTGCTTGCTCGCCACCCGCTCCCGGCTCAGCAGCTCGGCCGCGCGCCCGAAGCCCACGAGGCCGCTCTGCACGTCGGTGCCGCCGGCGATCCGGGCGCGGGCGGCGCCACCCGCGAAGGCCAGCACGGTCAGCAGGAACGTCCGGCCGCGCTCGGCCGGCCCCTCCCACAGCAGCCGGTTGGCGGCGGCCACACCCTGCAGTTCCATCACCGCCACCGTCATCGCATCCGCCTACACCCGCAGGGCCCCGATCTCGGCCTGCTGCTCCTGGTGGTTGCGGGCGCGGTTGGTCAGCCACGCCGCCAGAACGGCGATAACCGCTCCGGAGACGAGCGTGCTGACCAGATCGATCAACTTGTCCATGCCCGCAGGCTGACCGCGCACCGGCTCCGGCCTCCGGACCGTTGCGCACCTGACGCACAACCCGCACCCTCCCGTTGCCGATCACGAGCACGGACGGCGCCTGGACGCCGTGAGGCCCCGCCCTGCGCTGCTGCGCCGGTGTGGGGCCTCACACGCGTATCCGCGGGGGGTCGGATGTTCAACGCGCTGCCGTGTCCAACGTTGCCGTCCTGCCAAGGGTCACGGCCCGGCTCTTCTACTCCCCGTCGTCATCCTTCTGCTGCCGGCGTTCCGCCTGCTCCTTACGCTCCTTGGCCTCGATCGCGTACGCCAGCGCGCTGTGGTGTTCGTTGACGCTGCGGGTCCACCGCGGCGCCGGGCGATGTCCCCGGCCAGGTAGTCGGCGAACAGGCGCACGGGCTTGTGGCTCTATCCACGAGAATGGACAGCACTTACACAGCAGTTCGGGAGGCGGCCGGCCGTCGCCGCCGGGTTGGAATGTTCACGAGTTTCGACAGCACCGGGCCTTGTCTCGGACCGAGGAGATGGCCTTGGTATCGCTACGGTCTCGCCTGCTGGAAGTACCGCTTGAGCTCAAGTTCGCGGCCCTGGATCCGGTGTATGAGGTCTCGGGCGTCGTCGATAGAGATCCCAAGGGCAATAGCGATCTCCTCAATGGTGGCGCCCTCCCGCACCGCTTGAAGCACACCACTCCACCGGGCTTCGTGGTAGATGCTCGTGCTCAGGGCGAGTGCCGCCAGGGCGTCTTCAGCGCCGTGGCCCCGCGGGCGCTCAGCCAGGCGCCGGGTGTGCTGGTAGAGCCGTGCGGCCTGCCACACCAGCGGAGTGCCGGAGGGTACCTGGGCGAAGGTTCGGATTCGCCGGGCTACCCACTGGGCGTATTGATCGGTCCCGGCCACATTTCCACGGTACGCCCGACGCCGGGAGACGTCAGAGCTGAACCTCCGGTGGTGGGGTGCTGTCCGTTCTCGTGAACATCGGCCACGGCTCAGACGGGCCGCCTCCCAAAGTCGTGCACATCTGCTGCTGGAACTCGTGAACAGAGCCAGCGCTCAGGGCTGCTCGGGCGGGACGTCCTTCAAGTACCAGCCGTGGACAGCCATGCACTCCTTTGTCCACTCCATCAGCAGGTACGCGCCCTCCTGGACGCGGCTTTCGTCATGGCCGCCGCCGTCGGCGAACCACTGGACGAACAGGCCGGCCGCCGGGCGGTCGACGTCGCCGGCGTCGCACGCCGGGCACAGCTCCAGGTGGATCGGCCGCCCGTGCGCGTCGTCCTGCGGTGCCACCCCGCTCATGATGAGATCGCCCCCGCAGCGCGAACACTGCGGCAGCCGGTCGGACAACCTGAGCTGCTCCAAGGCCAGCCCCCTTTGCTCTGAACCTGGTCCTCCACCCAAGACGCGCTGACCTGCGCCGTCAACCCTTCGACGGGCAAGGGGACTCGTCTGGTCGCTGGCCTCTGTCCACAGGACCGCTCCGATGAAGTGTTCGTATGGATGACGACACGAAGGCAGCGCAGGCAGCGCGGACGCGCGCCAAGATCATGGAGGGCCTCGCCCGTGCGGAGCGGGCCCTGTTCACCCGGCCCGCGCCGAAATCCGCGCGGGCCCAGATGAAATTCCTTCGCAAGCGGGAGAAGGGCTCCACCAAGAGCCTGGCGGAGCGCCTGGGTGTCTCCCGCAAGACGGTGCAGCGCTACCTCTCGGGCGTCTCCACCAAGCCGAACAAGCGCCTCCAGCAGGCCCTGGTCCAGGAGACCGAGTCGGAGTGGCAACCGCAGGTCAGGGCACAGGCGAGGCAGCGTGCGACCACCTCGGGCGGATTCGTCATCAAGTTCCGGGCCTCCCTCGGCTTCACCGCGAACGGGTCCTCGGACGACGCCCGGATACGGGACCTCAGCATCGCCGTGTCGCCCGCCCACGCGGCCCTCATCCTGGCGGCACAGGAGGAGGGTGCGACGGACACAGACCTCCACAAGGCGGTCGAGGAGGCCATCGCGGACGCCTATTTCCGTCAAGCCGGTGGCGGTCGCGCGAGCCTGGCGGTGGAATTCAGGGACGTAGAGTGGCTCGAAATAGAGTTTTAGTAGCACGGAATTCACGGCTGCGATAGACCTGTCTGTATCCGCCGCGACCCAGGCGCGGCGGCCCGATAGCCCGCTCCTTTCCCGTCACGACTGAGAGGCCCGTGTGAGCACCCCCGCACCCCGCTCCCGCCGCCGTCCCCGCGTTCCCGCCCCCGGCGCGGCCGCGCCCCGCCCGCCGGTCGACTGGGCGAAGGTCGGCCGCCGCTCGGTCCGCCGGCGCGCCACCGGCATGACCGCCACCGAGGCCGCGGCCGCGCTCGAGGAAGCCGAACTGCAGCGGCACCTCGACCGTGACCGCGAGGACCTGGCCGACGACGAACGCGGCGCCGCCGAAATCCGCGAGTGGCAGCGCATCGCGCAGCTGCTCGCTACGACCGGCGGCGTCTACGACCCGAAGGCCGACGCCGTCGTCCAGGACGAGCTCGCCGCCGATTCCGAAGCCCAACGCGTGCAGCAGATGCAGGACGAGCAGCGCCGCCAGGAGCAGGAAGCCGAAGCCGCCCGCCGCGCCGCCCTCGCCCCGGACGTCCTGCGCCACGCCCTGCTGGGCACGCTGGCCCGTACCGGCCTGCTGGACTCGCTCAGCGAGGACGAGCGAGCGGCCGTGGGTCGACTGCCCGAGTCCGATCCGGCGGCCGCGCTCGCCTTCAACGCCCTGCTCGCCCGCGCGTACGAGGCCGGCACCGGGGCGCGCGCAGGGGCCGCGTCATGACGCGCCGCCCGGAGGAGCTGGCGGTCGCCACGTGGGTGCAGTCGACGGCCTGCGGCACCCGCTACGAGACGCTCACCGCCGACGGTCAGGTCCACGTCGACTACGCGCCTCCGCTCGGGGAGCCGTACTTCGAGGGCGACGACGACCCCGACTACAACCCGATCTGCAACTGCCCGCGCATCCCGGCCCTGTTCTGCATGGAGTGCGCCGGCTGCGCCGCCTGCGGGCAGTGCCGCGGACCGCACGTCTGGCCCCCTCTCCTGAGCTGATCACCGAGGGCAACCTCCCAGATCCCTGTCAACCTGTTGCGCCCCGAGGGATCTGGGAGCCGGAAATAGCCAAGCTGCCCGTAGCTCTGCCCACGAGAACGGACAGCAGATGTTCACCACTTCGGGAGGCACCAAGAATTCGAACAGTCCGCGACCTACGACTGTGCAGGACGGAGTGATCAGTCCCACCAGTCCTCGCCGGTGTGCCAGCGCCGCACCCACTCCTCGAAGCCCCATGCCTGGTCGCCGGGTGCCGGGACGGCGCCTACGTCGGCGACCATCCAGACCTCGCTGCGGCGGGGGCCGGTGGTCAGCAGAAGCCAGAACGACTGCCCGTCCTCGGACCCGAGAACAATGGACCCCTTGTTAAACGTGGCGTCGATCCGCGGGTCTTCGGGGCCGACACTCTCATCGTCCTCCCAGCCCCAGGCTGCCTCCAGGGGGAACGGTTCCCCTGGCTGACGCGGGCCGAGGTCGGGCCACGTGTCGGGCAGCCAGCCGAGCGGCTGGAGACCGCCGTCGCCGGCGGGGCCCAGGCTCGACCCGTTGCTGACCTCCGCGATGAAGGTCCTGTACGGCTCCGGCAGGACCACCCTGTTCTCCTGCTCCCACTCCGCGACGGCTTCATGCCCGAGCGCCGGCTCGCGCCATTCCGGCGGGAAGACGGAGCGCAGGAAGTCGAGAGTAGCTTCTGCGGGACGCTGATCACGTGTGTCTGTCACGGCAGCATGCTGGCAGAAGGGGCTGACAGCCCATCGCGGGCGCACGCCGGAGCCGCGCCGCCCCGGGCCATGAACATCGAACAAAGCCGAAGTCAGACGCCTCCCGAAGTGGTGAACATCTGCTGTCCGTTCTCGTGGACAGAGCCACTGCCCGGAATGCCTGGGAGGTTGCCCCCTCGAATCCCCAGGTGGACACGTTCCTGAGAGGCAACGTGGGAGCCTGGGAGGCGGACCCGCTCCGACCGGTGCCACGCTCACCGAGCGTCACAATCGGGGTGTCACGCACCTTGTCACGTCGCCTGTCACGCCCGCCGCCGACCGCGTGACAGCAACCGCCCGAATGCCCGAATTGAGCGTGTTCCGACGGTGGAACACACCCCTGCAACCCCGCCAGGGCCGTTTTCGCGTGACAGCGCGACAAGCGTGACAGCCCCCTTGCGCCGATCACGCTCTGTGGGGGTGGTCAGATCAGCGGATTTCCCGGAACGAGGCGTCGTGGTGGCTGGGGGAGACGGGCGTGTCCACCGGGTGCAGCCACCGCAGCGGCACGGTGAGCGTGCCGACGCGGGGGAGTTCGACGGGCTCGCCCTCGGCGTCCAGCAGGATCCCGGAGACCAGGTAGCCGCCTCCGGGCGGGAGGCCGGCCTCCTGCGCCTGGTCCTCGGTGAGCTCCACCGTGACCCGGGTGCTCGCCCCCGTCATCATCAGGCCCTGCGCAGTCCGGGCGGCGGTGTCCACGTCGACCACGGTCAGCAGGAAGTACCTGCCGCGCAGCCAGCTCAGCGGCCACCAGGAGTCGCCCAGCGTCTCCGGCCGGTACCGCCGCCAGGGAAGCGCGAGGGGGACCTCGCAGCGGTACGTCTCGCCCACCCGGACGTCCTTGGTGCGCATGTCTCCAGGGTGCTCCCGCCGCCCTGCCCGTGGACTCCGTCGCTACCGGGGGCTGCTGGGTCCTGGGTCCGGCGTTTTCCCTGGTAGAGGCAACTGGTCCGTGTGACCTGGGCCCTGGGTCCCAGCTCGGCCGCGGGGTTTCGTCCGTACCGTCCCGGAGCGCCCCGCCCCGGCGCTACCGTGAGAACACACGCCAGCAACCCGCCCAGGAGCCCCGGATGAGCCAGCAGCCGGCCCCCGCGCCCGCCCCCGACCGCCAGCCCCTCGACGAGAACGCCGCCGCGTCCGTGCGCGCCTACGCGGCCGACCAGCGGGCCCGGGTCGACGTCCTCGCCTCGGTGCTGGAGGACATCGCGGAGAACGGCTACCCGACCGCGGAGTCCGGGGTGCTGTGGGAGGAAGCCCGCGACGCCCACCTCGAGCGCCTCGCCGGCGAGCAGCCCCGTGTCGCCTGAGCACGGGCCGCGCCGGTCCCAGGTCGTCCTGGTGGAGCCCGCGCTGAGCCAGCTGCAGAAGCTCACGGCAGCCGAGACGCACCGCCTGGACCGCGCGATCGTCGCGATCAGCGTCAACCCCGAGCTGGGCACCCCGGTGCCCGACACCCTGCTGCGCGACTACGTAGACGACGTCGACGGGGTCCGGGTGATCTACTACGTGACCGCCCTCCGGCAGATCACGATCGTGGCATACGTCGAAGCCTGAGCAGCAGATGCAGCAGCGCCCCGGACCGCAACGGATCCGGGGCGCTGCTGCATCTGCTGCAAGGGCGGGCGGCGGGTGCTGCACGGCGAGGCGGCCGGCCAGGCGGCACACGGGTGCTGCTCGTGCAGCAGGGCCGGTTGCTGCACGACGGTCAGTCGCCGTCGGTGGCCCACTTCTCCATCTCGCTCGGGTCCTTCTTCAGCAGGGTGTCGCGGCGGGACTGCGCGGTGGCCCGGGTGACGCCCATGGCGGTCGCCAGCGCGCCGTACGAGCCGCCCTGCGCGGCGTGCTGACGCACAGCGGCGTCCCGGATGCCCTCCAGCCGCTTCGTCAGGCCGGTGGACATCAGGATGGTGGTGGCGAGGTCGTCGGTGCTCGCCCCGCCGGCGCGCAGTTGCGCGAGGCCGTGCAGGACGGCACCGAGCCGCATGGCGAGCTGCCCGACGTCGTCGCCCAGCACCTGGGCGTCGGCGGCGGACAACGGGATCGTGAGGTCAGGGGCGGGGGTTGTGTGCTCGGGCTCGGTGGTCACCGGGCTTCTTCCTCCTGGTGGTGCCGGTCGGGGTGGACGTTCAGCGGTCGACGACGTCCTTGTCGAGGTCGCGGTGGTGGAGGTCGACGGCCAGGCCGCGCTCCTTGTACCGCTCGGCCAGGACGGCGACCAGGTACGCGGCGGCGGTCTCGGTGTCGCCGGACAGGACGGCGGCGAGCGCGTCGGCCACCGTCGCAGAACGATGACGGCCGCCCGCGCACCCGAGCGCCACGGTCAGCGGCTCGTCCTGGCGCGGCCCGGCGAGGTAGGCGTCCACGGTGGCGGCGATGGCGTGCACCAGCGCCAGGACGCCGTCGGTGGCCATCACCGCCTCGCGCACGGGGGCGTCCCGGGCGGTGAGGTAGCGCAGCTCCGGACGCAGGTGCGGGTCGCGGAACTGGTGGCGCAGGTCGTAGCAGGCGCGGGCGTCCGGCTGCGGGCCGTGCAGGTAGCCGAACGAGGTGATGGCCACGGCGGGCATCGTGGGTCCTCTCAGGGGCGGTGACGGGTGCGGGCGGAGGTCAGAGCCACTCGAAGGCGCGCCGGACGTCGCCCGCGGCCCCGGCGAGGTTGTCGGCGTGCAGCCGCACGTCGAAGTCGTACGGGTCGTCGGCCGCGTCCATGACGCGCTCGGAGGCGGCGTCGAAGACGGCAGCGAACGCCTCGTGGACACGGGCGGCCTTGAGGGCCTGGACGATGTCGTCGTGGTCGGTGCCGCCGCGCCGGACGGCGTCGGCGAGCAGGTTGAGCGCGGCGGCCGCGGCCGGGGCGAGCACGGCCAGGTCCTCACCGCCGGCGGTGGTTCCGGCGGTCCGTTCGACCCCCGTCTCGATGTTGCCGATCCGGGCGAGGGCCTTCGACTGCTGCTCCATGAGGACTCCGATCTGGTACGCGGTGGGAAGTGTCGGTGGTGGGGCGCGCCGGCCGGAGAGCGATGACATTCCGGGGCCGGCCGCCCAGCGAGCACGGCGGTGGAGCGGTCAGGCGTGCTGGGCGAGGTAGCGGGCGGCGGTGTCCACGAACTGGTCGTGGGCGACCATCGCGGCCTCCCGCGCGGCGGTGAGTTCCTCGGTGCTGCCGAAGCTGTCCCGGATCGCGTAGGTCAGCGTGATCATGTGGTCGGCGGCGGCCCTCACCAACGGGTCGGTGACCAGGACGCGCATCGCGACCAGCGGGCGGGTGACCTGGGAACGGGTCTGGTGGCTCTCGCTGCGCAGGGCCTGGATCCGCTCGGCGTCGGCGCCCTTGAGGATCGCGTCGCCTCGCATCCACATCGTCCGGCGGTGGTCGCTGGCGGCGCAGCCCAGCGCGGTGACGGCCTCCAGGCGGTCCCGCCGGATCGTCTCGTCGCGACTGACACGGACGGACCGTTCGGCGGCCCGCTCCTGGAACCGCCCGGAGACGATCGAGCCGAGCAGCGTGCCGACGATGGCGAGGGCGGCGGTGACCAGGGTGACTAACACGGACGGAACCCCCTAGGTGTATGAACTTCGATACATGCACTGTATGGAAGTTCATACACCTAGGGAAGGGGATCGCCCATAATTTTTTTCGCCCCGCTCCTGACCTGCGCTTTCCCGCTCAGGGGAACGGTGCGTACGGATCTGACACTCGCCGCCCGCACACGAAAGCGGTGCCGCGCCCCTGTCCGAGGGGCGCGGCACCGCTGATGTCGTGTCACCCGGCCGGGCGGGCGGCCGGGCAGCCGGTCAAGCGCTGCGACGGGTGGGCACGGCGGCCAGATGCCGCTGCGGAGCGGGAAGCGCCGGCGCGGCCAGGTCGCCGGCCTGGATGGCCTCGGTCGCCTCGCGCAGCGCCCCCTCCATCTCCTCCTCGCTGGCGTACCCGGCGAAGTACGGATGGATGAAGTAGCTGCGGTAGCGGCCCTCGGGCCGCAGGACGACGTGCCGCTCGACCAGCTGGCTCATCGCAATCGACGTGCGGTTCTTGCTGAGCCCCACGCGCGCCCGCAGCTCGGCCTGTGAGGCGTTCACCTCACCGCCGGGGCGCTGAACCTCCATCATGGCGCTGAGCAGGTCGTAGGACGCCTTGGAGAGCTCCAAGCGGTGCAGCTGCGCGAACCCGAGGGTGGCCTGGATCAGCATGCTTCCTCCTCCACGTCGTTGTCACCGAACGCCAGCTGCCGCGTGCGCGGCTCCGGGACGGCCGGCCGCGCGAACTCCGGGAAGCTCTCGCTCGCGGCCTGCTCCAGCGCGAGAACATCATCCCGCATCTCCGGGTAGTGCTTCCTGAGCGCGGCCCTGGCATCCTGCCGCAGCTGCTCCAGGGCCTCGCGCTGAAGGTCGCCGTTGCCCTTGAAGCAGATCAGCGGATTGACCACGATCACCGAGTTCGCCCGGCGCTGGATCATGTGCCAGTTCTCCAGGCTGCCCAGCGCCCGGGTGACGTTCGCGCGCTCCACCCCGAGGTGCCGGGCGACCTTGATGTGGGTGATCTTCAGGCGGCCCTCCACCTGGCGGCCCATGCAGAACAACAGGACGGCCGACTGGACGGGAGACATGCCGTATCGGGCGATCAGCACCGCCAGGACGTCCGCGAGGAAGTCGTTGCTGACCATGCTGTAGCCGCTGCGTCCCCACGCGTCGTGGGGCTCGCGGTACTTGTACTCGACGCTCGCCGACTTCACCGGCCGCCCGCGTTCCGGCGGCGTCCGCTCCAGCGCCTTCGCGAAGCTGTCCGCCAGAGGCGACGTCACAGGCTCACCGCGGCTCACCGACCGCCTGCCCCTGCTGGTGGAGCGACTCGCTTCCCCGGGCACCCTGGCTCCTGCTGCTCGATCTTGTGTGGTCCCCGGCACCCTAGCCGAGATTGTCCCCGCCTAAAGGGACCTTTGTCCCTCTCGGCGTGGCCCCCTGGTGTCGGCGTCGACACATCGCCTCTCACCACCCGGCAGGCGAATAGGTACCTGACCAGCACAAACGCAATTTGTACCTGTTTCCAGGGCCAAATGTGGTGCTCTTGTGTCGGACGGGGCACAAAACCGCAGGTCGATGTGTCAGAGCCAACACATAGCCGCTCGCAAAGCCGCAGGTCAGAGCAGGTTTCCGCGCGGGCCCCTTTTATCAGTAAGACGCGCACGCGCGCGCGAGGGTCGAACCACGGCGCCCTCGCCCCCGCCGATCGACGGCCCCGACCAGGAATACCCCGCCATGCGCAGCTCCCATCCCCACCGGCACTCGGACGTCACTCGGCCCACCCCGGCTAATCACCCGCGCCTATTCCCCATCGCACTCCCCTCCGTTTCCGATACCGACATTCCCAGCTCGCCATCTTGTCAATTCCGCGCCCTTTCTTCCGGTAATCTCAGTCCATACATTCGAACCATTCTCCGGACTTTTTTTCCAGCTCGGAAGGGGTGTAGCACCATTCCAGTCTCAATCTAGCTGCTATCTTTGAAGCACACGCTCTCGCCCCGCAACCTAGCCCGGTCCGACCTGTATTCGGTCTGTCACTCTCCCGACGGCCCATCACCCCTCCCCCTCCTTCCTGCTGCTTCGGGCCGAAGGCCCGTGGGTGGGCCGCGCGGAGCGTGGCATACCTTGCCCGCACGGGAGTTGGCGGGTGCGCTGGAGTGGCTGGAGCGCAGCGGAGGCCACGGGCCGGGCCGGAGGCCGGCCCCGGCCCGCAACGCGGGCCGCCTTCCCTGCGGTTGGCGGGGCGCGCG
>NZ_FNTD01000002.1 GCF_900104815.1 Streptomyces misionensis | reverse complement strand
GCGTTGCGCGGGGGTTGACGGAGTGGCACCCCTCGCGTTGCTCGGGGTGGGCTCTGCGCTGCGCTCCGAGCCGTGTTTCCTTCGGTGGGAACTTTCGGTGAATCCGGGATTGGGGCTGGTGCCTTTCCGGCTCGAAGCTGCGCTTCGAGCCGGTGGTCCCTTTCGCTGCGCTCCAGGGACCTGAGCCTGCTGGCGCAGGCTCAGGGGGCCCCGGTCCCCGGGGCTTTGGGGTCCGTCCGCTGCGCTCCCGGACTTGGCCCGCTTCGCGGGCAGCTGGCAGCTGAGGGAGAGGGTGTTTCCTTCGCTGAGAAGTTTCTGCGGATCCTGATACGGGGGTAGTGCCTCCCCGGCTGGAGATTCCGGTGCGTGTGCTGCGGGGTGTGGTGATGGCAGCTCCACTCGGTTGCACAGAGATTCAGGTCGGTGATCGCTGGGGTCTGCGGGTCAGCTTCGGGGTGCGTACCACGGCACCAGGCGCAGGAGGAGGTCGAGGGTGCGGGTGGCGGCTTGGCGGGTGGAGGTGTTGGGGGCGAAGACCGCGGTGAGGGCGAGGGTGATGGTGATCGCGCTGAGCGCGGCGGTGAGGGTCAGCAGGAGGCTCGTCAGGTGGCCGGCGTGGTTGAGCGCGAAGGTGATGAGGGTGGTGAGCAGCCCGGTGGTGAGGGCGGTGGCGGCTCTGGTGCGGGTGCTGGTTCGGTGCTCTGGGGTCATGGTTGGGCTGGCTCCTCGGAGTTGGCGGGGATACCGGAGGTGGTGTCGAAGACCAGTGAGCCAGATGCGGTATTCCGCAGAAAATGTCACTTCCCGGGGTTGTAATGGAGGGCATGCCACGAGGAGCGCCAAGCCCGGCTGACCAGCAGGTGATCGGCGAACTTGCGTCACGAGAGCTGGTAGTGACGGCGAGCCAGTTGGAGGGCTGGCGGCGGGCCGGGTTGCTGCCGCGGCACCGGCGCCGCGGGCTCAGGCGGGGCCGGGGGTCGGTGGTCGACGCGGTCGACCCGGTGGTGGTCGAGAGCGCGGCGGCGCTGGCGCGGCACCTTCGGCAGGGACGGGACCGGCGGCTGGCCGTGCTGGAGTGGTTCGCCGAGGCCGGCCTGCCGGTGCAGCCGGGGACTGTGCGGGTGCCGGAGCCCCCGATCGGCGCCGTCCGGGAGGCCCTTGAATGGGCGCTGGAGAGGTCGGTGTCGCAGCGCCTGGTGGCGTTCGCCCGTGACGCGGCCTGGGCGGGTGAGGGAGGGCTGGAGGCGTTGAATAAGGTGGCCCGCCGGCTCGTGAGGCCGTACCGCGGGGCGGCGAACCCCGCTCTGGTGCGCGCGGCCCTCGAAGCTGGCGAGGACGTGCCGGTCGAGGCGGAGAGGCCGGACTTCAGGAGCATGGTGCACCTGGTTGCCGCGATCGGCTTCGGGGCGCAGGAGGCCGGCGCAGGTGCGCTGGCCGAGGCGTTCGCCGCGTCCGGCATGTTCGACCTGACGGTCGAAGACTGGGAGCAGGCGCTCGGCGCGGCGGAGCGCGGTGAGCGACCGCCGGTGGACTGGGGGCTTTTGCAGCAGCTCGGGGACATCGTGGGGCCGGTGAAGCGGGCCAGTGGTGAGGAACTGGTGCGGGCGCGGGCGGTTCTCGTCGGCCTGCGCGGGTTCTACGGGCTGTACGTGCTGCACGGGCTGCTCCTGCCGGACACCCCGGCCCTGGCCGCGCTGCGGCGGCGGATCGACGCATGGGGCATGTTCCCGGTCCTGGACCACATGATCGGTCTCGACCCCTCCCCCACGCAGTTCGCCGAATCCCTGGCGATCTGCATGGAACCGCCCTTCGACAACCTGTACGAGGCGCTCCTGGAACAACTCGGCGAGGACCCGGACATCTTCCTCGTCCCCGGTGACGACACCGGCCCGGCCGGCTTCGGCGAGACCTGGATGCGGACTGTACGCGAGTTGCCGGGTCCAGGAGGGCGGTGACCCGCGGCGCAGACGACGGCCCTGGTGAACGGCCCGCCTAAAAAATCTTGAAGGATTCGGTACCCGTCCTGGTCGGCTCACGCGATGGAGGGGTGTCAGTCGAGTTCAACGAGCAACGGGGCGGTGGAGCGGTGCAAGGGACTTGGGGGCCCGAGGGGGTGAGTGCCCTTGTCGTCGGGGTGGTGATCGTCATCGCGCGCGAGTGGAGGCGAGTGCAGCTGGCCCGGGAACGGCGCCGGGAGCGCGAGCAGGAGCTGCTGGCCGAGATGGTGAGCGGGGTCGCCGAGGGCGGCCGTGAGGTGCAGGTGCACCACGGCGGTTCGGCTGGCGCCTGGACGCTGACGGGTACCGCTGGGGATAGTGCGGCCGGCCGTGATACGTCCGTCGGAGTCACGGCGGCGGTACGTGGGGGTACGGTCGCGGCGAGGCGGCGCCGGTGACCGTGCAGGATCAGTCTGGCGTGGTGGGCCCTGGCCTTGATGCGGTCGGGCCCAGCAGGCCGATCATCGGTGTCCAGGCAATGGACGAGGCGATGCTCGAAGGTTTCTTCGAGGCGCACCAGGGCGGGGTGCTCAGGTTCCTGACTTCCAAGGCAGGCCCGGAGGATGGTGGAGAGATCTTCAGCCAGGCGTTCGAGGAATTCTTCGAGTGGTGGCCGAAGAACCCGGAGCATCCCAAGCCGGTGGCGATGCTGTATCGGATTGCGCGCTGTCGCCTCAATGATCACTTTCGGCGTAGGGGCCGGGTTCTTACCCTCGAGACTGGTGATCTTGCGGAGATCGCAGCCAGAGGGACCTGCCCTGACGAACTCGCGGACCTCATCCGGCGCGTCGATCTGGGGAGGGCGCTGGCCGAGCTGACCGAGCGCGAGCGGCAGGCCTTGGCGTTGCGGTATCTGGCAGATCTTCCGGTGAAGGACTGTGCCGAGGTTCTGGGGGTTGGCATAGACAACATGAAGAAGATCTTGAAGACGGCGTCAGGCAAACTGCGGCAGTCTCCCCACATGGACGGCTACAAGACCGCTGGGACGGCGAAGGAGGTGCACAGGTGAACCACGAACAGCACCAGGACAATGAGCAGCGCGCTCACGTCACACTCGGCAGCGGCTCCGGGAAGACTCACAGCTTCGCCGCGATCATGCAGCGTCTGAAGGACCGTAGCCCGGAAGAGCGCGCCCAGTTGCGTGCGCAGGCCGATGCCGCTGAGCTGGGTCACGATGCATATGCGCTGGCTCACGAGTACCTCGGGCGCGGCAACTACGTCGCTGCGAAGAGGTGGCTGCGTGTGGCTGCCGACCACAGCGTCCCTGGCGCCGAGCAGGCCCTCGAGGAGATCGATGTCAGGCCGCCGGTCTCGTCGCGTCCCGTCATGCTCGACAGCTGCGAGCCTTGGACCTCGCTGGACCGGGAGTACCTGGCGTCCGGCCACGCGACACCGGCGACAAAGGCCGAGCCGAAGTATGTGAGGAGGCGGAACGGCCGCCACGCTGTCGACTTTCAGCCTCCCGACTGGGCTGACGCCATGCGCCGCCTGGAGAAGGCCCGCCGGACAATCGCCAAGCTCTTTGCCGAGGCGGAGCAAGTGCAGTCGGCGGCCAAGCAGATCCGTCAAGACGCCCACCACGCGGCCGACGTCATCCTGAGAGAGGCCAAGCAGCAGGCTGAGGTGATTATCGCCGACGCGCAAAGGTCTGCTTCTGGTCTCGGTGAAGAAAGGTCACGTGAACAGAAAGTCGGCGCCAGTCGCCGTGTACGACGCAGCGAGGGTGAGGAGCGTTGGCAGGTTCGGCTGTATGACTCCAGTGAGGTATTTGGCAGCGCCGCGGACGAGTCACCGAAGCTCCCCGCCGCTTCGGGGGGAGACGAGGTGTACATTCCGCAGGCGCTGTGGCAGCTCGTCTGGCTGGGCAACCCAGCACGCGCCTTCTGGGAGATGGCCGCCGACGAGCTCAGGGCGGTGAGCGTTCACCGACGACAGGACGACAGCCTGCCGGTACTTCCCAAGGCCCTTCGAGTACTCGCCGAGCCAGGGACAGTAGCTGAAGGCACGCCTGTCACTCTCCATGGCGTCAGAAAGTCATCCGAAGTGCGCAGGCTTATGGCTGCCTCGCTGCAGGAAGTAAGGGGCATCCTCGCGCTCTGGTCGTGCAACATCGAGCGGGACGAAAGTCCCGGGGGCACCCACGCACCCGCGAGGGCTGCGATCAGGCAGGAGGAAGGTGTCCTCACCTTCCGCTGGATCAACGCGGACCAGGGCGGAGACGCAGAAAGCGGCAATCCATCGAGAGAGGTGGTGCGCAGGGCGCTGGCCTCCGGAACGGCTGCCGATCAGTGAGAAAGCCAGAAGCCGCCTCCGTTGTCCGAGGCCATAGCGATGTAGATAGGAGGGCGGCTCCTCAGCTGCTCAGTCAAAGGCGTGGACGATACTTTCGATGATGGCGTGGACACCGCTCCAGTCGGAACCATCGACGGGGTGGCCTTTTCGGGCTCTCTTCACCTTTTTGTCGAAGGCCTTTTGTACCCGTCTCTTGTGGTGTTGCGACAGGGCGCCCTGGTGGCTCTTCGTTTCGTGTATAGCGGTCAGGTGCACGGGTGCCAGGGAGCCGTCGATGGTGAGCACGTCCCTGCCGAGGTACATCTCCAGGGAGCCGGCGATGCCGTTCACATCGTCCCGGGTCATCTCAGAGGACGTCGGGTCGAGCACAGGGTAGTCGGCGAGCAGCGGGAGATCCGGGTAGTGAAGGAGGCGGCATCCTTCTGGCAGTTGGCGGCTCTTGAGCTCGGCGAGATGTGTGTGCGCGGCGGTGTCGTTGTCCGCGATGGCCACGAAGCGGTTGGCAACGCCAGCCGCAATGAATGCCTTCACCATGCGGCTCAGGGCGCTGACGCCTCCCTCCGCGCTGGGACCGGTGTAGTCAATGAAGCGGATGAAGCCATCCAGGTGGGGGTGAGTGATGTGCATGGCCTTCGTAAGCAGCCGGGAATCCGTACTGCCCTCGGTGAGCACGATCACCGGTGCGTCGGCGGGCAGGGAGGCGAGCTGGCGGCGGCGTGACGGTCCTGCGATGGGCTGCGCCGGGTTCAGGTGGACGCAGCAGCCCGTCAAGGCGCTGAGATCGAGTCCGACCACGGTGTCGTCGGGCGCCTGGTCGATCAGCAGGCGTATCACGCTTCGGGTATCCGTCTCCCAGTAGAGGCGGTCGACGTCCTTGGCGGCCTCAACGAACCGGTCCTCGTACGTCAGGTACTCTCCGGGCGTGTCGAAGGCGCCGATGGGCTGGTGGGGGCCGATCGCACTGCGGATGTCCGCTAGCAGATCCGCGAGTTCCCGCGGCCTGCGGGTGAGGTCAGTGAAGGGGTCATCCTTGCCTTCCTGCTCCTGCCGTTCGCGCAGCTCATGTTCGGCGTCGTATCTCGCTCGCCATCGCTCCAGGCTCTCTACTGCGTCTGTGTGAGCCCTGCGAGAGGTGTAACCCTGCACCTGCAGGCGCTGCCTCAGCGCGTGGGCCGTAGTGAAGTACCCGAACGACCGGCCCTCCTCGTCCCAGTCCTCAGCAGGCGCCTCGGTGGCAGGGTTGTACTGCCGGTCGTCCTCGCTGAAGAGCGCCGCGAGCTCTGGATCGTAGTGGCTGCGGGTGTAGAGGTACTGGTAGTTGCCGATGACCAGGTACGAGTAATGCCCCATCCGTCCAGGCTTCCATCCGTCCGGCTTCCGTGTTAGTGGAATTCGGGTTGGCATCGTATGGCCAAGTGCCCCAGCCTCTGGTGCCGCCTACGGCCGTGTCCAAGGGCGCTGGGTGCCACTGTGTCAGTGGGCCTGGGCGGTGTAGTGCTCCTGCAGTCGGCGCAGCATGGTGTGACAGTACTCGGCCAGCGGCCGGTGCTGGTCCGCATCGATGACGAAGGCGACGGTGTGGACGCCGTCGTCCCCCGCTATGGTCGCGCGGGACTGGGATGCGCGCAGGTGGGGCCAGTAGCGGCCGTGCGCGAACCCGGAGGCTGCCCGCCAGGCAGCGCACACCTTCCCGCGGTCAGGCCCGCGACCGGTGCGGCCGTGAGCAGGATCTGGTGGGTTCTGGGTGCGGTCAGCGGGGCCAGGCCAAGCTGGTCGGCGATGGCGCGGATCTCGGCCCGGCGCTGCGCACCGGTCAGGCCGCCGCCGGACGGAAGGTGGGCGGTGTCCGTCTCGTGCTGCTGCCGGTTGCGCATGTCCTCGTCCCACAGCGACAGCGCGCGGCGGCGGCGCTCGCTACGCCCCTTGGCCGTCGAGGAGCCACAGACCGGTGGCGAAGTTCTCCAGGGCGCCGCGCAGCAGCGGCGCGTCGGCGTGGGCCAGGCCGGCGGTGTAGGAGCTGCGGATCAGGTGCGCGCCGGTACGGGCCCAGCGGGGCGTCGTCGGCAGCCAGACTGCTGGCCGAGGCGGGCGCGGGCAGATGCCGGTAGGCGTCCTCACCGCGGGCCTGCTGGATCGCGTGGAACAGCGGCAGAAGGTAGGCGCCCTCAAAGGCCTGCGTGCTCATGACCGGCCACGGTAGAAGCGGAGGAGCAGAAGGGGTAGCGGATTTTTGTGCCGCCCAGGTCGGGGGGTGTCCGGGCCGCTCTGCCCCGGGCCTGCGTTGCTCCGGGGCAGAGCGGGTGCAGGAGGGGCTATGGGGTGGTGTCCTTGGCTGTGAGGCGGTCGTCGAGGTAGATGACGGCCGTCGGCCCGTCCGCGCCGTTGGAGGGGATGACGTTGACCAGGGCCTGGGCGATCGCGGCGCCGACACGGCGTCCGATCGAGCGGTCCAGTTCAGTCCAGGGGCTGCGCAGGGTGTTCGGCTGGATGTTGCGGCACCAGCTGAGCACGGCGGCGAGGGTGGTACCGGACAGCGGCACCGTGACCATCGCACCCTCCTCGGCGGTGACCTCGTCCTGCACGGGGGACGGAACGCGCTGCCCTGTCCTCGTTCGTGCCCGGCGATGACCGTCTCGCTGTCCTTGGGGACGTTCTCCAGCAGGTAGGCCCAGGTGTTGCGGTGGCAACGGATGCGTGCCACCCCCAGGCCTGCGGCCTTGGCCATGTCACCGCGGAAACTGTCATAGCTCGCGGGCCAGTTGCTGTAGGGCGGCTTGCCTAACAGCTTGGCGATGAATCCCAAGAGTGCTCCTTGTCTGAGGGTGCACGGACTTCAGGCACCGGTGATCGGTTTGAACGTTAGGGAAGCCTGCCACCACGCGCCCAGGTCCATCCCACCGTCCGCGGGTAGGAGGGTCGTCGGTGCGCGGGGGCGCAGAAGGCGGTTGCGGTACGGGGAGGGGCCTAGCCGAGCCGCACGGAGGTGCGTTACCGTCAAAGTGCGCCTACGGGCGCTGCGTCCACGGACATCGTGACCTACGGGTCCTCTCCCTCTGAGGAGTTCGCGTGCTCACACTCACGCCTATCGAACGCGACATGCACCGCCTTCTGCGTTCCCTCGCGAAGGCCGGCGACCCGGTCGACCCGCTTTCTGCCTGCATCGGCTACAAGGAATTCGCACAGCGCGTTGACCCGCACGGCTTGGATCCCTATACGTCGCAGGGCCAGATGCGTGGGCTCTACCCGAAGCTCGGCCACATCAGCGTGTACGAGCACCAGCATGGTCGGCCGCTGCTGTCGGCGCTCGTCGTTGGCAAGGCAACCGGCCGGCCCGGGTCCGGCTTTGCCGACCTGGCGTCACAGCTCGGCTTCGAACATGCCGAGGAGGACGAGTTCTGGAAGCATCAGGTGGCACAGGTCGTGCGCTTCTGGTCCGCTGACGATCCGGTCATGCTGATGGACTCCGCGATGGATCAGGTACTGAAGGAGCTTGGCTCGATCAAGCGCGCCCTACGCCGACTTGCCGCGAAGCCGGGCGAGAAGGGCTGAGCCAGCGGACTTCGCCGCGGGGCGTCGTCGGCGGTCAGACTGCTGGCCGGGGTGGGCGCGGGAAGCTGCCGGTAGGCGTGCTCACCGCGGGCCTGCTGGATCGCGTGGAACAGCGGCAGAAGATAGGCGCCCTCGAAGGCCTGGGTACTCATGCCCGGCGGCGGTAGGACGCAACGGCCGCGCGAGGTAACCGTTTAGCCGTCCGGCCCCGGTACGGAAGGCACGCTTTCTGGCCAGTACTCGCAGGTAGCGGAACTGAACGCTGGCTGGTGGGGGCACGATCGCGTTGTGTTACGCGATGACAAGCCCGCTTGCGTGCGGTGGGAGATCCTGATGCACGAACCGTTCAGCGGCGTGTGGATCTGCAAAGACCTCGGCCAGACGACCACCCGTGCGGACCCCGCCGAGCTGGGCCGGACCGTCCTCGCCGCCTACCTCGCCGGCCGGGACAGCCGGGGCGAAACGTTCCGCGTCGACGTCCGCACCGACCACGAAGTCCACGCCGTCATCACCGCCGACCAACTCACCGACCCCGGCTGGGAAGCAGACCCGGCCGTCCGCCGGGCGCTGCCCGCCTACCTCCGCAGCGCCCTCCCCTGACGTCGGGGCCCACGAGGATCACATCGCACGTCCCGCCCCAGCCGCTCGCCCGGGCTCGAACCATCCCTGCCCGCCCTCGGAGGCCGGCGCGCGCCGAGGCGCGGTAGGAAGGGTGGCGGGGTTGGCCGCCCATGGCCCCGGCTCTGGGTGCCGGGAGGCATCACTCGTCGTCCATGATCGACCGGAGGTGTTCGGTGAAGGCCTGGTCCTCTGCGGCGCCCGGACTACGCACGTAGGTGCACACCAGGCACTGCCCATAAGTGACTTGGCCGAAGATCGGGTCGAGGCCCTCGACGCAGAACGCCTCGTGCCCGCAGACGGGGCAGATGTCGAGGTCGTGTCCGTCCGGATTGTGCTTCGGGTGGTAGGCGTTGGGGTTGGCCACGTTCTCGGCGCGCCGGGTGGCTTCTTCATCCCCGATGCGTTCGAGGTACTCGGCAGCTCGTTTCTGGGAGACCGCATCCTCTGTCTGTGCGATCCGCTGGATCCGATCCTGCTGTTCCTCTCCCATGGCGCCAAGGCTTCGGTGGCCGTCGAGAGCCAGCAGGGCCTCAATGTGGCGCTGCTGCAGAGCTCCGGCGCCGCGGCCGTGACGCGCCGCCTGACTGGCCTCGATCCCGTTCTGAAGCGTGCGCACATCGATCCGGGTGTGTGACGACGGACGAGGCCCCGCCTGGAACAGCGAGTTCACGTCACTCTGGGGGATGTCCGGCATCAGATGCTCGTCAGGCACGCAGACGATGCCTTCCGTGGCGGGGAGGTGTTCTTCGATCACCTTGAGCAGCGCGCTGGCCGACAGGACCCGTCCCTTACGGTCCACCTCCTTCCCCGGCCACTCGCAAGCGACGATCGCCGCCAGCCCGTTGGACAGCGCCTGGTCGAAGACGCCCTCCCGGCCCGCCATAAGCGGAGCGAAGGGGTCATCACCCGTCGGGGCCGGAGCGGCGAAAGCATCAGCTTCCTCAGGATCGGCGGGGACCGCATCGTCTCGCCGTGTCTCGCGCAACTCCGCGGCCAGCACAACGGCGCACCGGGCGAATTCCTCAGCTCGCTGATCCCTCATGGACAGCCATAGTGCCGTGCGCCACCCGACTCAGGTAGGCCCCCCGGGGGCCGAGCAGGGCCGTCCTGGCGCCGAGCATCAGGTAGGGAGTCGCGGGGCGCGCAGACGGAGCCCCGCCCGCCCTGGAGCGGGCGGGGCGCTGCCGAACCGCATTGCGTCCGCGTCGTCCGTGCGGTACACGTGCGCCGCACAGGGCGGGCCGCGAGTCGGGACGCTCTTGCGCACCGCCTCGAGGCGGGAGCCGCTGTGCTGGCTTGCGCGCCGGATCCCGGTGTCCGCTGGTGGGCTCAGCTCTCCCGCGGCACGAGGCGGGAGAAGAACTCCTTCGCTGCCTGGACGTCGAGGTCCCCGTTCGTGATCGCGGACCGCCGCAGCGCTTCGCCGGACACCTGCGCGGGGATGCCGAGCTGCTTGTCCGCCTCGCTCATGACCTCGCCGAGGTACCACTGGGCCGAGGTCGGGAAGTGCTGGATGAACCAGCTGATCATCTTCGCCAGGGGCAGCGACAGGATGAGGTCGAAGCCCTTGAGCTCACCGCCCCGGCGTTCGGCGGTGCGCAGCGAGGTGGTGAAGTCCTCCAGGACGGCGTGGCGGATGGTCGGTCCGAGGGCGTCGGTGGGGATGATCTGCCGGAGGCTGTCGGCGACTTCGAAGGCGAGCTGGTCGGCGACCTCCCGCACGCTCGGTTCGTTGCGGTGGCGCAGCGCCCAGCGTTTGCGGGTGTCAGGGCGCTTCCACAGCAGGCGGAAGAAGGTCTCGCTGAGCCGGTCGCGGATCTGGGCGGCCCCCGGGGCGAGACGGTGGCGGTCGCCGGCCGACATGGCCTCCTTCAGCCCCTCGGCGGAGCGGCGGCGGGCTTCGGCCCAGTCTTCGGCGACCGGGCGGGACCACTGTGCGCGGCCGCCGACGGTGGCCTGGGGCAGGGGGACGTCGTTCTCGCCGCGGGAGATGTAGCCGCGCAGGGTGGAGGCCGTGATGCCGCCGAGTGCGGCCATCTCGGGCACGCCGAGCAGCCGGTCCCCGGCGAGTTCGGGGCAGGCGAGGTCGACGACGCAGCGCTCCAGCGGCAGGGGGTCGTCCTGCTTCTGGTGGTGCTGTGCCCACCGGGTCAGGTCGTCGATCCAGTTGTCCGGCTTGGCGGTGGCCGGATCAAAGGTGGTGACCTTGTGCAGGTGGGCGCGGTCGGGGTGGGCGTGGCCGTCGAGGAGGTCGGCGGCGTGGACGGTGGCGGTGGCGCGTGCGGTGTGGCGTGCGTAGTCCTCGGTGACCGGGTCCCAGATCTGGCCGGGCCGGTACCAGGTGTCGCCGTCCCACCAGTAGCCGCCGGACCTGAACAGCAGCGGCGCGCCGGACCAGTGGGTGTGCAGGCTTGCGGTGTCCTCGTCGCGGAGCAGAAGGACGGTGCGGCCGTGCTCGGGGTGGTGGCGCACGGCCCAGCCCAGGTGGTGGGCGATCGGGTCGGTGGTGAAGGCCAGCCACCCTCCCTCGTGGGAGGTGTCGCAGCGGCCCCACATGCCCTCGCCCTTGTTGCGGCCGACCGCCTCGATGGCGTCAGGGCCGTCGTCAAGCGGCAGATGCGAGTCGTCGACGAACGGCAGACCCGGAACCGGGTGGTCGGTCCGCAGCCCGTTCGCGAGCGGACGAATGTCGTAAACCAACGTGCTCCCCCTCCTCAACACAACTGCTGTAATTGGCTACAGCACTTTTGATGCCCAGTAGTACACGACTGGAAAGCAGGTCGGCACAGCGACTTCGAGACAGGTTTCGAAGCCATCCGGGAGTGTCACGCCGGGGGCGGCAGCGGCCGGCTCACGGGAGGAATTGGGCGAGGGCTCCGATTGTGGCGGCGGCGAGGATGAGGACAGTGGCGAACGCGGTGGCGGCGCGCAGGAGGGCGGCGGGTACGTGGCGCCGTCGATAGGGGCAAGGGTGCCCACTGCTGCAACGAGGAGCGCGAGCACGAGGGCGAGGGCGGCAGTGAGCAGGACGATGGCGACGCGGAAGGAGCCATGTCCGCGCGTCGGCTCCGTGCCGGGTTGGCGGAAGCGGTCCCAGACCGGGTACCGCGGCTGGTCAGCATGAAGAGCCGACGTCGGCACGACTCCATGCCGGAAAATGCTCCCAGGTACAGGGAGGGGTGGGATGACGAACAGCTTCGATGCACGGCTGGCCGAGGTTCTCAACGCGGCTACGGAGAACATCCGGCGGACGGTGGCTGCGAACTTGATACCGGCGCCTAAGGTGGCACTTCCAGCGCCGCGGCTGGAGGGCCTGTCCAAGGCTGTCGCGCCTTTGCAGTCAGCGCTGGAACGCCTGGACGCGATGATGCCGGAAAACTGGCAGGGCCAGCGCCTGGCCTACAACGACATGATCCGGCTGATGCTGGAAGGGGTGCCCCTGGCATGGGTCCCCCCGGCCGACGTGATCCGGCTGCTGCTCGCAGCGGATGACGTTCGTTCCCGCGCGAAGGTCCTCGACGACTCTCGGACAGAGATCCTCGCCTCCTGCAGCAAGGTATTGGTCTCCGTGACCGACGCGCGCTTTACCGCGCAGCGGGCCTTGCTCGAGGAATGCGTGCGGATGATCGAGGGCGGCATGTTCAGCGGTGCGCAGGCCCTCGCCGCGAATGTCTGGGACACCTTCGTTCGCGGTCTGGCCTTCGCCAACCCGGCGTGGCTCACCGACAGGGGCTGGTGGCCTGGCTACACCAAGATCAAACAGAGCGTCCCGACGGTCGACGTAGATGACGACGCCACGATTGGTCAGTTCCGCAGAGCAGCTGTTTTCCTGCCCTTCGCCCAGACACTGGAGGAGTTCCGGCGATCTAACTCCGTGCCGGAAGGCTTCAACCGGCACGCCACCGCCCACGCTGCCGGCGCCGTCCAGTACACCGCTGCCAACGCCGTGATCGCCCTCATGCTCGCTGTCAGCGTCCTGCGCGAGATCGACGACCAGGACTACTCCGTACAGCTGCACGCCTGACAGGGGACCCTACGATGACCAAGCCGATAGACGCCGTCCCCACCACCTACGCCGGCACTCGCTTCCGGTCCCGCCTTGAAGCTGACTGGGCTATCACGCTCAACGGCCTCGGCATTGCGTGGGACTACGAGCCCGAGCTGATCACCCTTCCCTCCGGCACCCAGTACGTGCCGGACTTCTGGCTTCCCGAGATAGGAACATGGCTGGAAGTCAAAGGCCCTCACACACCACGGCGGGAGAAGGCGACAGAACTCGGTAACGCCCGTGCCTGCGGATGCACTGGTGTCTGCAGCTGCCGGTGGCGCGGGGGCCAGCTGGTCCTGCTGGGCTGGCCCTCCCACCGCAGTCCCAACCAGATCGGCTACCGCGGCCGTTGGGGGCACGCATGGTGGGCTTCGGCGTACGGTGCGAGCGCTTATCTCACTGAGTGCCCGTCGTGCGCCCGCGCCCAGTGGGTGACCCTGCGCCGGCCATGGCGGTGCCGCAGTTGCCGCGCCAGCCTTGGCGCCACCCCTCGCTTCTACAGCCCGGCAGAACAACTGATCCGATTCGGTGAGGGTGCCTCACTCACCTCAGCTCGCGTCGACGAGGACATAAGGCGGCTCGCGGAGGAAGAGCGGCTCGCTGACGCCGGAGACGATGAGCCAGGCGACTGGTGACCTCCCTGCCGTTTCGGCGCGACGCGTGCGCACTGGCGGCGCGCCGGCCAACGGCCCACGGTCGCCAGCGGTGGTGCGACGCAAGACGGTGCCTGGATTCGGCAGGAGGCCACTCCTCAGAATGGGGTACGGATGAGTCGATCCGCGACACACAACCTGGCCATGATCTCGGGCAAACTGACGGCGACGACGGCGGACCGACGGCGGCGCACCACAACCACGCAGGTCGCAGCTCTCGCCGACGGTGGGGAACTGGCCAAGTCTGTGGCCGCACCAGCCGGGAGAGGGACTACATCAGGACGGCCGGCACGGCGTCCTCGGCCGTCCAGTCCCCCTCGAAGAGGGCGGCAACCAGGCGTACGTGATGGCCGGGGAGCTGGCCTGCGCGGTGCTTGGTGCGGGCCTTGGCGAGCCAGGCGCCGATCTTGACGGC
The DNA here is from genome assembly GCF_900104815.1 of Streptomyces misionensis. Taxonomy (NCBI): domain Bacteria; kingdom Bacillati; phylum Actinomycetota; class Actinomycetes; order Kitasatosporales; family Streptomycetaceae; genus Streptomyces; species Streptomyces misionensis. The sequence goes on along the minus strand of NZ_FNTD01000002.1, from coordinate 15,618 downwards.
GTCGCCGTCGACGCGGATCGTCTCTCGGGCGGCCGGGGTGCGGCCCTCGCGGTGCAGGAAGAGCTCCAGCAGCTGGACGGTCTCCTCGAACGTGCGGCGGGTACGGCGGGCGGGAGCCAGCGGGTTCGCCTCGGGGGTGAGGCCGAGCGCGGTCATCAGCTGTTGCTGGCCGGGGGTGAGGGTGGGCCAGGTGGTGAGCTGGCGGGCCAGCCAGGAGCCGATCTTCACGCCGGCGAGGACGGTGTCGCGGGTGAGGGCGGCGGGGTCGGCGCCGGTGGCGAGGTGGGCGCGCAGGAGGTGGTATTTGCGGTGCCAGTCCGCACCATGGGGAAGGCGCCAGTCGGGGTCGAGGGCGGTGAGGGCGTCGGCGCGGGCGGTGTCGAGGACGTTCTTGGTGGCGTGGTGGCGTTGTTCGGCGAGCCAGGCTCCGACGGGTGTGGTGGCGGGGGCGGCGAGGTGGCCGTGGGTGCGGTGGTAGTCGGTGGCGGCGGCGAGGCGGGCGCGCCAGGCGGCGTCGTGCTTGTCCCAGATCATGCCGAGGGTGTCGAGTTCGGCGATCCAGTCGGTTTCGAGGCGGCCGGCCTTCGCGGCGTCGCGCATGGTGGTGATGAAGGTGCCGAGCCGGTAGCCGGTGGGATCGGTGTGGTCGGCGGGGACGTCGAGGTGGCCGTGCTCGTCGCGGTAGGAGTGGGCGGCGGCGAGGCCGAGGCGGCGGGAGCGGGAGACGGCCGGGTCGCGGGGGTCGAAGGAGATGAGGTCCATCGCCTGGGCGATGCGTTCGGGGTGGACGGTGAAGTCGAAGTGCCAGCGCCGGGCGATGACCTGGCTGGTCTCGCGTGGGAGGCGGTTGGCTTTGTCGGGGAGGCGTTCGAGGATGCGGTGGTCGTGGCTGGCCAGGGCGCAGGCGATCGCCCACACCGGTTCGTAGGCGGTGCCGAGGATGTTCTCGGCGTCGGCGCCGGGCGGGATGTAGACGGGGACGATCAGTGAGGCGGTCTTGCCGCTCACGTCCAGGCGCAGGGCGCGGCCGAGGGCCTGGACGCAGCGGATGACGCTGCGGGTGGGGTCGGCGAAGACGATCGCGTCGACGCTGGGGATGTCGACGCCTTCTGAGATCAGGCGGGAGTTGGCGAGGATCGCGGTGTCGGCGGCGGCGAAGGCGGTGAAGATGTCGGCGCGTTGGGCGGAGGTGTGCTCGCCGTGGGCGAAGAACAGCTGAGGGTCGATGCCGGGGACGAGGCCGGGGTCGGTTTGGGCGAGCAGGCGCAGGGTGTGCGGGAGTTCGCGGGCGAAGCGGCGGGCATCGGAGACCAGGTTGAAGTAGACCAGGACCTTCTTCAGACGGTGCTCGGTCATGGCGCGCAGGACTGCCAGGTGCAGGGCGGTGGTGCGCAGCGCACTGTCGTCGTTCGGCTCCCGGGGCGCGGTGGCGCCGGTGGGGGTGGTGCCGGGGGCGGGCAGGTTGAGGCGGCGGCGCAGGTCGGTGTCGGTGAGGGTGGGCACCACGATCCGGTAGTCCGCAGCGCGGCCGTCCGCCACGGCCTGCGCGAGGGGGTAGTCGACGATCTTCTTGCCGTACACCTGCTCGTTGTCCATGGAGTTGGCGAACGCGTCCACCTCCTCGCCCTGCGGGCGGCGGCGGGGGCGGGTGGTGTCGGCGGACTCCGCCAGCTCAGGCGCGGCGAAGATGCGGGGGGTGGCGGTCATGTAGAGACGGCGGTCCGCGCGGATCCGCTGCGCGTCGTTGACGATCACCCATTTCTTGTCGGCCCGGCCGGCGATCCGGTGCGCTTCATCCATGACCGCGAGGTCGAACGGCGGGACGGCGTACCCCGTCCTCTGGGTTTGTTCGATCTTGGTCAGGGAGTCGTAGGTGCAGATCACCGTCAACGCCCGAATCTGGTCCTCGCCCTCCCCCACGACCGACATCAGCCCGCCCAGCGCGTGTGGGCTGGTGGTCGACATGATCCGGGCGGCCACCAGATCGTCACGGCCGGCGGCGTCCAGGGAGGAGACGATCACCATGTGCTCGCCGTGGCCGTCCCGTCGCCAGGCCAGCGCGGTCTGCGCTGCCAGGTCCAGGGTGGGCACCACGAACAGCACCAGCCGCGCACCGAGCCCGTCCGCCACCCGGATCGAGGTCAGCGTCTTCCCGGTCCCCGTCGCCGACACGAACAGCGCTCTCGTCCCCGGGCGGTGCAGGTGGCGTACCAGCCGATCGACTGCCTCCGCCTGGTCAGGGAAGAGCTGGGACCGTTCGGAGCGGCCGGGCCGCGGCAATTCGACCACAGTCATCAAGCTCTCCCTCGATACGCAGGCATGCATCCAGGCAGCAGCCGGGCCGGGAGGCGCTGAGCCCACCGAAGACGGGCCGCCTAGGGACCCTACCACCCGACAAACCCATTCGTACGCGAAATGTACGCGACATGTACGCAGTACGTACGCGCTACATGCGGTTGGGGTTAAGGTGGAGGTGTTCCATGTCCGAGCTGTTCGACGCGGTCGACGCGCTGGCCGCCTCCCCGTCCCCGCTACCGCCGCCGGCGGAACGCAAGCGGTCACGCCAGGCCCACGCGCTCGACCCTGGACGAGGCGGCCGCCGCACTGAAGGCGCGGCAGGCGACCCTCGGCCGCTGGGAGCCGGGCAAGACCGAGCCGCGGCCACCGAAGCGGGAGGCGTACGCACACCTGCTGGAGCACCTCGCCACGCTCTACCCCGTCCCCGAGACCACCGGTGTCCCGCAAGAGGACACCGCGCTGCCGCAACCCGCTGCGGCACCCAGCCCAGGCGGCGGCCGCGTCATCGAGACGAACAACGCCGCCGACAGGCGGGGCACCGGACCCTGCGGCCACGACCGGGCCAGAAGAAGAGGGCTCCGCTTCCGCTCCCCCGGCGGCCGTCCGGGCACCGGCCGCCGGGTCGCATCCACATGCAGGGCGGACGTCGCACGGCTCGCGTCGTCCGGATGCGAAGAAGGCCTCCCCGGCGAACACGCCCACGCCCGGCGGCGCGTACGCGCACGGCCCGCTGCTCGCCCTCGACACCAACACCAACACCGCCACCGACCGGCATGTGACCGGCTACGACGTCGGCGGCCTGATCCTGGACGTACCCGCCAAGTCCCTGCCCGCCCTGATCGAATGGACGCTGGCCGAGGCGCGGCTGGGGGCGGAGAGGCTGCACGGTTCGGGCAAGGACGCCGACCCGCTGCTGGTGCTCACCGAGGCCGCGTGCGAGCGGTACGGCCTGCCCGGGCAAAGGAGGCTGATGCCGGGCCATTCCAGAGCTGGCCGCTGGTGGTGAGCCCCAGCAGCACCTGGGAAGGGCCGGCCACCCGAGTCAGGAGCTGGGTGGTCACCCGGAACCCGGAGGCGTGGGTGGACCAGTCCCACCAAGCAGGAGCACCCGTCGGCGGCCCGTAGGCCACCGACGGTCCAGGACAAGGGCAGATCTCCCTGCACGCCACGGACATCACCGGTGCCCGGCTCTCCCACCCGGCGTGACAGCGCACCGTCCGGCGGCAGTAAAGAGCTGGCCGGGAGGCCTCCGCCGCGCCACTCCACCAACTCCGGATCGTCCAGGACGGCCTAGCGGGGGGCTTCCTGAGATTAATGGCACGGATTGATCGCTATTCAGAAAATGCTCTGGGAATCCAGGCCCAATGGTCGGTCCGGCCAGGCTCGAAACCTCGCGGCGATTCTCAGCGACCCGACATAAAGGCCATCGCAATATCCTGCCACTACCCCAGGACATCTTCTGTAGAAAAATCCCCCATCTCAATATCATTAACGAGCGTTTCCCAGAATCCATCCCGAATGAAGGCACCTGGGTCGACACCTCGAACGATTTCCTCTACTGCCCTTGCGGCAGCCATCCACTCGCTATCATCGCTGCCTGAGTCATAGAAGGGAAACCGCTCAATCACCGCCCTCACCACCACAACAAAGTTGGGGAGTGAAGAATTCACGATGCTCACATGGTGCGCGTCTCGCTCAAGCTTAACCACTGCACCCGTTACGGTATCGAGCAGAATGCTGCCAAAGAGCCCGGTCGAACCGAACCTTACGAGGCTTCCATGGCCCCTCGTTAGAGCATCCGCAGCCCGATACGTCGCCCCGACCATTGCCCTCGGGACCTCAAGCGTTAGATCCGGACCGTCCCAGTCGGGATTCCCAGCACTTGAACCATGGATCTGCACCATGGCAAAAGACGGCCAGTTCTCGTCAGTCAGATCCACCATTGGACACCCTCATCCGAACGTTACCCTAGAGAAGCGGCACCCCATCCGCTGGATGAGGTGCCGCTCTTCCTAGCTACTTGAATAGATCGTTGATCGTGGCCTTGATTTCCGCATTGACCGCTCCTCGATCAACACCGTTCCAATTCCAGGACCAGCTAGTATTCATTCCAGCCGTTAGACCTTCACACTTATTCGCGCATGGCTGACGTTCGGAGTATAGCTCCACAATCCTCCTGTCGCCAGCTTTCCTGATCAGGTCTTCTTCCGCATGGATACCCGCGCTGGATCGCCCGACCAGAATTGTCCCGTCCTGCAACCGCGCAGCGGCGTAGTTATTTCCCTTGTTGTTTTCTATCAGCCGCTGGAACGCAGTTGCCCTACTCAGCTCAGTACTGCCGTACGGAACCAGCCCACAAGCTGCCCCATCAGTATTGTGCACCAGGATTGGCGTCGTACCGGCGAGTACATAGTACGTGTGGAGTTGCTGAACTGTGAGGTTCCAGCGGTCGGCGGTGCCGGATGTGCGGTGAGTGGCGACAACGTACGCGTGGTGGTTGGTGGCTGTGTTGAGGGCGTCGCCGTGGTGAAGCTTGCCTGCTGGGGTCCAGGCGTGAGCGGTGTCGTTCCAGAAGGGATGGTTAGCGGTGGTGTGTAGGGTTGCTGTGTGACCGTTCTCGGTGCGGATGGTGACGTCGAGTAGGTCGTGGTCACGGTTTATCCATACGTGCTGGACGGTCCGCGATCCTTGGTGTTTTCCGGTTTTGGGGTCTGCAGCTTCGACCTTGTCACCGGCTTTGATCTTTCCGATCGGCTTGGTCTTGCCTTTGTCCATGAGGACAGGAGTGCTGGGGCTAAAGCTGCATTTCGCGCCCCCCGCACCTTCTGCTTCCTCTGCTGCAATGCCCTCTCCACCGGCAAGAAGCAGGGGCACAGTTTCGGCGGCGCCTTTCATGGAGTCATATGCGCCCTGATCTATTAGGCAGCGTTTGAGGTGCGTCACGCAGTAGGTGGCGGCGACTAGCTTGGCCTTGGCTAGGTCGTGTGTGTTCATCCATACCTTGGCTGCCTGCTGGCAACCGGTACGTCCGAAGCACGCCATAGCCGTGCGGTGGCCGTCTCCCACCGGCGTCTGCCAGTAGCTATTGCCATCGGTGTTGTACCCGTAGTACACCCATACCTGGTTCAGCCTGTCGCCGTCCCACCGCGGAAGCTGGTTCAAGAGTTTCTTGTTGTTGTCCTGTTCGGACGTGTCCACGTTGCTTCCGCGTCTGGGAGTACCCCCGGCCAGCATGTCTCCTGGCAGGAACAGGCCGCTGGGGTCACTGTTCGTAACGGGGTTGCTGGCTGCGTATGCGTAACCACCGAGCTCTTGAGGGCTGTCGGCCTTAAAGACCGGGTCGACGCTGATGAAGCGGCCCAGGTCGGGGGCATACTTGCGGGCACCCACGTCGGTGTAACCGGTCGAGGTGTCTTGGGGCTTGCCCAGATAGCTGTGGGTGAGGTCGGGCCATGTGGAAGTGTTGGCGCTGTCCCGTGGTTGGCCGAAGGGCGTGTACTGCTGGCGGGCGACCTGCTGGGTGGCGAAGTCCATTGAGAGAGTCGCGGTGCCGTGAGCGTCGTTGAAGAGGTACTTCTTGCCGCCGCCCTTGAGGCTGGACCAGACGGCCACTGGGCTTCCGGTGCCTCCGTGTGTGTAGGTGCGGACGGCTCCGAGGAGGACGTTGGGGGTGACGCTGGTGTTGACGACAATCTCGGTGTCGCCGGCGAAGAGAGTCGTCTGGCCGGGGTCCCGGCGGATCAACTGGTTGCCGTCGGCGTCGTAGAGGTACTTGGTCGTCGTGGGGCTGGGTCCGGTGGTGTCCACCGCGGCAAGGTTGCCCTCGTCGTCCCAGGTGAGGGTCTGTCCTGGGCCTGTGGTGGGAGTGCGGCTGTGAAGGTTGCCGTCTTCGTCGTAGCCGAAGGTGGTCGGGTTGGTTCCACCCGTGGTGGAAGTCAGGGTGTGGGGCTGCGCTCCGGTGGAGTTGCAGTTGGCGGTGCAGCCGTCGTTGTAGGTGGTGGTGGTTGTGCTGGTGGTGCCGAGAGCGTGATCGATGCTCTGGTGGCGGTTGCCGATGGCGTCGTAGTTGAAGGTCTGCCAGTACGATCCGGGTGCGGTGGTGAGGGTGGTTGTGGTCGGTGGGTTGGCTGCGCAGTTGTCGTTGGCGGTCCAGGCGTCGGTGAGCCGGTCCAGGGCGTCGTAGTTGTAGCACTGTTGGTCGGTGACGGTGTTGCCGGTTTCCGATTGCTGATCGGTGGTGGAGGTGGGGTTGCCGGCGTCGTCATAGGTGTATTTGGTGTCGTCGACTGTGGGGCCGGGGGCCTGGGTACGTTGGATAACCCGTTCTGTCGGCCGGAGGGTCTGATCGTCGTAGCTGTAGGTGGTCGTTGCCTGATTGGTGGGGGGGCCGAGCGTGAGCTGGGAAGGCTGTGCGAAGTCCTCGTACGTGGTGCCGGTGATGTAGCCAAAGACGCCGCTGCCCGAGGTGGTCGGGTTGCCGAGCGTGTCATGGCCGTAGTTGATGGTTTCGCTGGTCAGGCCCTGGGTCGGGGGGTCAGACTGTGACCGCAGCAACTGGTCGTTGGTCGAGTAGCTGTAGGTCGTCCTGTAGGTCGTCGGCAGCGGCGCCTCCGACGTCGGCAGAGTGATCTGTGTGCCGGTGGGCTTTCCGAGAGTGGTGTAGCCGGTAACGGCGACTGTGTAACCGCCCGTGGTGCCCTGGACGTAGCGGGTCGATGATGTGGGCAGGCCGATGCGGAGGGTGTCGTAGGCCCACGAGGCGAATTCGAAGTCGCTTTTGGCCTTGTCGCTGGCGGTGAGTTTGCGGCCTAGGAGGTCGTAGGTGTAGTCGAGTTCGACCTTCTTGGCGTCGGTGGTTGAGGTCAGGTTGCCGGCGTCGTCCCAGCCGTAGTCTGACTTGCCAGCGTCTGGGTCCTGCTGGGTCTTCTTGCGGCCGAGCAGGTCGTAGTCGACTGTCCATTGGCTCTTGTCGGGGCCGGTGACCTGGTTCTGTTGACCAGCGGCGTTGTAGCCGTAGGTGGTGGGTGAGGTGGTTCCTCCACTTGCGGTGTATCCGTTGGCCGCGGTGCCGGAGAGGGTGGGGGCGGCGGTGTACTGGTCGAGTTCGGTGGTCTGGCCGCGGGCGTTGACGACAGTGGTGGTGGCCACACCGCCCTTGGGGGGCAGGACGGTGGTCTTGTCGCCGGTGTAGGCGGTGGTCGTTGCCCAGGTCTTGGCGTAGTTGTGTTCCTCGGTGACCAGGTCGGCGCGGCCCATGCCGTCGTGGTCGGTGACAGTGGTGTCGGACATGGTGAGCCGGGACGGGGTGTCCAGGCTGCTTGTGGGGCTGCCTCCGACGTTGTAGGCGTTGTTGGTGAGGACCGTCCAGCCATGCGAGTCGTACTGTGTATCACTGACCGTGGTGCTTGAGTTCTCGGCGGTTTCCTGCGTCTGCAGGGGGCGCAGCATGGCGTCGTAGAGCGTTTCGCTGGTTTTGTAGCTGCCGTCGTCGAGAAGGGTGTTGGTGGCGACTATGGGCGGTTGCTGAGCCAGCTTGTAGGTGTAGGTAATGTTCGCTGGCGCGCTGGCGGCTTTGTTTTCGTTGGGCAGCCATACGGCTGTGCTGCGGCCCAGCGCGTCGTAGGTGAGGGAGGTGAGCAGGCCGGCCGCGTCGGTCTTGGCGGTGGGTAGGGTGCGTGCGGGATCGAGGGTGGTGCTGGTGAGTTGGCAGTCTTTGGACGATGTGGTGGTTGTTGAGCAGTCCGCGCCGGAAGTGACCTGGGTGACGGTCGTAGTGCTGGTGGGCAGCGCGCCGCTTGCCGGGGTGTAGGTGGTGTAGACGTTCTCGGCGAGGCTCTTGCCATCGGGGGACGTGGAGTTGGGAGTGCGGACCACCTTGGTCACGCGGCCGTAGGAGTCGTAGTAGGTGGCCGCCATATTGACGAAGGTGGTGGCGGTGGCGCCGCTGGCGGCGGACGCCTGCTGGTCCAGCGTTGCGTCGCCGGTCTTGGGGAGTGCCGGGTTTTGCTGGCCGTCTCCGTCATAGGCGAAGGCGTTGTGGTCGTAGGAGGTACGGACGTCGGAGATCAGGGAGCCGCCCGGAGCCGCCCCCGCACTGGAGCAGTCCTGGGCTGTGGAGATGACCTCTGCGGGCAGCACCAGAGTGTCCAAGCTGCTGGTGATGTAGTGGGTATAGGTGCACTTGGAGATGTTGTTACTGTCTGCCGTCTCGCCGCGGTCGTCGACCTGGACGGGCATGCCGGTCGTTGGCTTGCCGAGGGTCGTGTCGTAGAAGGTGTCGGTCTCGGTCTTACGCCAGCCGTAGGAGACTGTCTTGCGAGTGAGGCTCTTGGCCGGGCGGACCATCTGTGCCGTTAGTGCCGCCAGTCCGGAACGTGAACGGCTTGCGGTCGGACCGATGACCGTGGGGACGTCGACGACTGCGTTGTCAAGCCCACCGTCCGAGGCGGTGTAGGTATCAGTCTCGAACGTCTGGCCGGCCAGGGCGTTGTCGTCTGCAACTGTAGTGGCGCCGTCTTGGCTCTTGAGTGCCGGCACCGAGCGGGTTTTTCCGCCTGGCAGTGTGTCGCCGTTCATGCCCAGGAAGTAGTACGTCTTCGTCAGCGTCTTCTTGTCATGGACCGCGGCGCCATTCGTTTCATGGAAGACAGTCGGGTCGCCGGTGGTGACGTCCACCTCGGGGTAACCACGGAACTGGCCCCAGGTCCGGTTTTTCGCCTTGACGACCTCGTCGTCGTCGTAGTGCCAGCCCGGGTTGCCCTTGTAGTCGTAGTCCGTCTCCAGCTTGGGCTCGGTACCGTCCTGGTAGGAGTTGTGCGTGTCTTCGGTGACGACCGACGAGACCTTGTACTTGTAGAACCAGTCCATCCATGGTGACGGCTGCCCGTAGGGCGTCCAGTACACCGGGAAGCAGGAGAGGGTGTTGGTTGAGGCGAACGACTGGGCGGCTGCGTCGGTCGGGTCGTTGGGGTCGCTGGCGGGGGCTTTGGAGCAGTCTGGGCGGTCGTAGGTGACGGTGGTCTGGGCGTCGGTCTCGCTGGTGACGGTCTGGATGCGGTCGTGGTACATCAGCGGCATCTGCGGGATCGTTCCCACCCGGTTGGGCAGTTGCAGCGGCGGGTCGAAGTTCACCGCCGGCGTGGAGATGCTGCCCGTGGCTCCGCCCAGAGTGTCGAGGCCGGTGCGTTGAATGGAGTCCAGCCACAAGGTCGGAGCGTGGTCACCGCCGTCGGGGAAGGACTGGGTGAAGGTGTACCTGTCTACTTGCTGGGTCGCACCGTTCGTCTGGATTTGCGTAATGATGGAAGTCAGCCGCTTGCGTGACCAGAAGTTCGGGCCATGGTTGGTGCAGCTTGCTCCTGAAGAAGTGCAGTTGAGGTCGACGGGCACATCTGGCCAGTAGGAGGCGTTCGACGGCGTGAACTGGCTGTCGGCGCAGGTGTTTCCCGACGGAGTTCCCGAAATGCAGCGCTCGGCGGTGTTGAAGACGACCTGTTCCGGTGCGGTGCCGGAGTAGATGGTCGAGGAGGTCATGCCGTAGTCGATGCGTGCGAGGGTGCCGCCGCGGGTGTAGGCGACTGCGGTGTCCTTCATATCTGCGCCGTAGTAGCCAGTCTCCGGCGTGTAGTACCAGGCGGTGGCGTTGTTGTGTGTGTCGACCGCGTAGTCCAGGTTGAATCGGTAACCCAGTGTGCAAGTAGTGGAGGCAAAGTCCGTGCTGTCCGGACACGCGGAGACACCGCTGTGAGCGTGGTAAACCGGAACGGTCCAGGCGGATTTGGTCTCGTCCTTGCTACTGGACCAGCCCGGCAGGTGGTTGAGACCGAAGAAGTACTGCACACCGCCCTCGGTGACCTTGAAGTACTCCCCGTTCGCCGTGCCGTTCGAGGCACCAGTCAGGTCTTCGATTTTGGTGGTGGAGTCGTCGGAGGTTGGCCGGAAAGTTTTGGTGGCATCGTCGTACACGATGTCGGTGGATGCCCCGTTCAGCGACAGAGTCAGGATCTGGCCTGCCCAGCATTCGTCACCGTCGCCCTTCGGCGCGCCGGACGAGGAGTCGTCGCTGCATGGCTTGTAGGTGCGCTCGATATAGCTGTCTGCCATGCTCCAGCCGTCACCCAACCACGAGGACTGGTTGTTCGTGCCCTCGGTACGCGCGTCCTGGCTGGAGGAGTCATACGACAGAGTCACGCTCGGTGATGCTCCACCGACAGCTGGTGGCACTGTGATCGGATAGCTGTAGGTGAACGCTCCAGTGTTCGCCGAGGTCGACCAGGAACCGGCCGGTGACAGACTGGTCGCTGAGTAGTCGCCGGAGGAGCCCGAGGTGCCGGAGGTGGCGGCCATGACAACCGTGGTCCCGGATGCGGGCACTTCGTGGCGACCGGAGGTACCGCCAGCTTTCACATGGGTTGCACCTGGGACAGACACCTGACCAGACAGTGGTGCATCTGGTGTCGTGCGCACCGACGTCTGTACCTGGCAACGTGCCAGTTTCGGTGTCGTCAGCACGCACGCGGGGAGTTCGACGAGATGAAGGCGGGAGGCGAAGTCTCCGCCGAAGGCATAGCGGAATGAGGAGTCGTCCACCTGAAGCGCGATCTTGCCGTTGCCAGGGCTTGTGCGTTGCAAGGTGAACAGTGCGCCGTGGATGCCGGCCGCGAGCGCGGACTTCTGGTCCAGCATCGTCACTCGTACGCGCTGCGTTGCAGTGACAGCTGCCGACCGGTCCTGCACACTCGGTGCGGTGCTGAGCAGCACGGGCATCTTCCCGGCCCGGACTTGAGTCGCTTTGGCACTCAGGCCTGGGGCGACTGTGACGGGCAAGGTGACGGTGGCGCTGCCCGGGGCGGGAAGCTTCGCGTGCCCACTGGGGTTGAAATGCTTGAACGGCTTGGGAGACGGTCCCCGCCTAGGCGTTTGCCGCGTGAACGGAATCCGCTTGTTATGCGGTGCCGCAGAGATTGCGACGCCGTGCTTTGTCGAAGAGGGGGCCGCCACCGCGTCCGCGGGCAGTAGCCCCACAACCAGGGCACCGACGGCGACAACTGCCGTACGTCGAACACTGTGACCGGCCCAGACCGACCGGCTGTCCCGTCTCCACCAGGCTACCCGCCCCATACCGTGCGTTCCCCTCCTCAACGCCTCGCAAGCACAAGCACTCTTCTGCCGGCGCTGTTTGAGGGCACGTCAAAGCAGGGGCAAACATAGATCACTCCCCCCGCAAAGTCTCACGCTAAGCGGTCAGACCAACACTTAAAGTAAAAAAACTTTTGTGAATCAGTAAAGGAATTACCTTGAATGGAACGGAATCTCGTAGTCCACGATCGAGAATAGGTCACCCGCATCAACGGCAACCAGTCGAGCGCTCAATTAGGCCCGGGCTCCCAAGACGTAGCTGCGTCCCGCATACTCCGACCCCGACCTGACCCGATTCCTCACCCCCATATAGGGCACAGTGCTACACAACACCCCGCGCGAGCCTGACATCGCTCGCCCTGCACCTGCCCGGCAAAACATGCGCAAGTAGGCATCTGGATAGCAAGACCGGCTATGGAAGTACGTCAAGAATAAGCCAGACACGTGCGCTCGGCGGTCGATTGTCGATGGTTCACGCCGCTCCTTGCATTCAGAATGCACAGCGGCGCGGACCCAAGGGGGGGCCGCCTGAGTCCCGCGAAGGACGCCAACCTCGATGTCAGCCTTTCGCCCAGCCATATGGGCATTCAGACGTTCCACGTCCAGACCCGTTGCCGTCACCGTCGTCGCCGCTCTCGCCGCCGGGTCACTGACTTCGGCCGTGGTGGCCCATGCGGCACCGGCCGGCCCCACCCGGTCGCCGCATGCAGATTCGTCCGGCAGCACACCGGGGGCCCAACGCAGCCTCAACGCCACCGAGTCCGCCTCTGCACGGGCGAAGGCCACGGGTAAACCGGTGACCATCGATCAACTCACCGATACCGGAACGGTGGTGGTGGCCAACCCGGATGGCACCTTCACCCGCACCGACTCTTCCATGCCGCAGCGCACCTTCCAGCACGGGAAGTGGGTGCCGATCGACACCACGCTGGTGCGGCGGTCTGACGGGACCTGGGCGCCCAAGGCCGTGGTCACGGACGTGTCCTTCTCCGGTGGTGGCTCCGGTGCGCTGGCCACGATGCGTAACGGCCAGGACAAGCTGGGCTTCTCCTGGCCGGGCGCCCTGCCCACACCAGTGGTGTCCGGAGACACTGCTACGTATCCGGACGTGCTGCCCCAGGTCGATCTCCAGCTGACCGCGGACGCCTCTGGCTACTCCTCGGTCCTTGTGGTCAAATCCGCGAAGGCGGCGACCGATCCGCGGCTGCGGCGCCTCGCCCTCGGCACCTCGTCGGCCGGTATCAAGCTGGCCGCGACGCGCGACGGCGGCGTCCAGGCCACGGACAAGCACACCGGCAGGACGGTGTTCCACAGCGACACCGCGCTGATGTGGGACAGCACCGGCCAGAAGACCCCCGCCTCTCTGGTGCGCACCACGTCCGTGTCTTCGGCCCGGGCCGAGCATCGGGCGGCGGCCAAGGTCGGCAAGCACCACGCCCAGGTCAGGATGAGCCTCGAGTCCGGCAAGCAGCTGCTGGGGGTTGACGAGAACCTGCTTTCGGCCAAGAGCACGGCCTATCCTGTCTACATCGACCCCGAGTGGAGCGGCCGACCATCCCAACTGGACTGGGCTCGGATCTCCGACAACGGGTGGAACGTCTACAACTCGACGTCCACCTCGGGTTCCACCAACGCCCGCGAGGGATGGGACAACTCCTACCCCGGCAACGGTGAACGGGCTCGGACGTACTACCAGATGAACACCAGCGGCATTAAAGGTGCCGTGGTCACTCACGCCTCGCTGTATGTGAAGCAGCTCTCCGCCGCCTCCTGCTCCGACACCCCGGCTGCCGTTTACGGCACCGACCGCCCCGCCGGTTGGAGTTCCTCCTCGCTGTACTGGGGCCACGAGCCGGAGGGCGTACCGGCGCGTTGGGTTCGAACCCGAAGAGCCATGAGGCCGGCACCTGTCCGGTGACCGATGGGGCCAACTCCTGGGTCAGCCCGCCATCGCTCGAGTTCGACGTGACCTCGCGTGCGCAGAGCGCGGCGGCCGGCGGCTGGAAGAGCATGACGCTGATGGTCCAGTCACCCGACATGAACGACGCCACTCAGTGGAAGCAGCTTGCCTACGGTGGCGGCGCCACTATGTCGGTCACCTACAGTTACCGGCCCAAGCTGAACGGCACTCCCGCGCTCAAGCCGTCCACGGTGAGCATGGGCAAGACGATGACCACCACCCACACCCCGACGCTGTCCGCGCGCGCGGTCGATCCCGACCTGGCCGGCGGCAGCGAACTGGTCCGCATGGAGTACAACGTCTACAACTCCTCCGGCACGCTGATACATCAGGGTTTTGGCCCCAGCACGGATTCGAAGAAGCGTGCCCGGTACAACACCAACGGCAGTGACTGGACCTCGCCGAGTCTGCCGGACGGCACCTACACCTGGAAGGCTACCGCTCAGAACGCGGCCGGCTATTGGGCCGGGACGGGCTCTGGCGTCTGGACGAAGACGCAGACCTTCACCGTCGACACCAGCGCGCCGCCGGCCCGACGGTGACGTCGAGTCAGTTCCCGGCCAAACAGATCGGTGCCGCCTACGGCGACAAGGGAACCTTCACCCTCAGCAACAATCACACCAACAACATCACTGGCTATCTGTTCCGTCTGGACAGCACGCTCGGGAACACCATGTACACCAGCAGTGGTGTCACCAAGTGGAGCACGGGCACGAAGATCGCGCCGGGCACGGCGTACTACGTCAGCTCCGACAACGCTTCGGGCACCGGCACGTCGGTCATCAACGGCAGTGCCTCCCCCGCTTTTGCTCCCGGGGCAACGGGACCGCACACGCTGTATGCGAAGGCCGTGGACCAGGCAGGCTCGACGTCTCTCACTCAGGCGTCCTACGTCTTCTACGCGGGTAGCAGCACTCCGGCGTACGCCTACGGCGACAAGATGATCACCGGTTGGAGCGCGACCAACGCGGACAATACGACGACCTCGGTGCCCGCGGCTACGGTCACCACCAAGGGTGGTCAGCTGATCAGCCAGGCCGCCGGCAGCGGCTACGAGTTCGCTGACGGCTACCAGGCGTTCCTCGGCAACAAGAGCAGTACCTCGAAGGTCGTCTCCGGTGACAGTGTCACCCTCAGCTTCGACATTCCGAAAGACGGGCCCTGGAGTTTCGGTGCCAACCTGACCAAGGCAAAGGACTACGGCATCTACCGGCTGGTCCTGGACGCGGGCAAGCCCACGCAGTCGACGCTGATCAGCGGGTACGACCCTACAACTCCTACGTCACCACCCAGTTCCTCAACCTGGGCGTACCGAAGGACTCCAGCGGCCAGTTGCTCACCCTCAGGCAGGGTGTCCACACGCTGACGCTCACCCTGACGGGCAAGAATCCAGTTCCTCTGGGTTCCAGGCGGGTATCGACGTGCTGCGGCTCGGACCGGCGCTGGCGTGCGCGATCAACAGCACCGGAAGCTGCCTGAACAACACCGCCACCAGCACGTTCACGACCACGACCAGCACCGCCGACGCCGACGGATCCGGCAACAGCATCAACTCCGCCGACCTGACAAGTGCCTCGGCTGGCAGGGTGGGGCAGACGGTCACCGTGGACGGCGCCAACGTCACGCTGCCGAAGTTCGGCAGCGGCGCTTACGACAACATGCTCGCCTCCGGCCAGACCATCACCGTCCCGGACAGCGGTGTGGTGAACACCGGTGACTCGGTGGTCTTCCTTGCCTTCGCCACCGGCGGTGCGGCCAAGGGAGCCATCGGCACCATCACCTACGCCAAGGACAACTGCCTGGACCCGGACGGCAACCCGGCTGACCAGTCGTACCAGCTGGACAGCGTGCCCGACTGGATCAGCGGGCCACCGCGGCGGCCTCGCTGACCCTGGTCCACGAGAACCACAAGGACAACACCCAGACCAGCCCAAGCTCCGGCCCGAAAATCTACGCCGTCAGTGTCCCGCTCCAGTGCCCCCGGCTCGATCATCAGCAGTATCTCCCTGCCCCTGTTCACCAACGGAGTCCAGGCCGGACAGCCCTCACTGCACATCCTCGGCCCTCGGCCTGCGCCGATGAGCGTCGCAGGCAGCGGGTCCGACGCCCAGCACTGGGTCGGCACGTGGTCCTCCGTCCAGGACACCGCCAAGGTGCAGCAGTCCGACGGCAGCACCGCGAGCGTGACCGGTAAGACGCTACGTATCCCGGCGCATATCAGC
>NZ_FNTD01000001.1 GCF_900104815.1 Streptomyces misionensis | reverse complement strand
TTCGCACGGGCTGATGACGGAGTGTTACCGCCCGCCCTGCGGGCGGGCGTTCGGCCGCTGCGGCGGCCGGGCCCTCTGCGCTGCGCTCCGAGGGCGGGCCCCGGGCCTGCGTCCCGGGGCGGCACGGTCCGCTGCGCTCCCCGTGCGAATGCTGCGCTCCGCGCAGCAGGCTGGCAGCAGGGGCGGGGTGGGTCTCTCGCGCGTGGGGGCGCGTCTGGGCGTGTGGGCGTGTGGGCGTGTGGGCGTGTGGGCGCCTAGGCGTTGGGCGGCCCCTTAGGCGCCCGGGACCCCTCCGTTGGACTCCGGGCGCCGGGCCCGGCTGACAGGCCACCAGACGGACACACAGCCCCTCTCCCGGGGCGAGTTGGCCGCCCCACCGTCCCTGCGTCGTGCCACACCCCGCGCGAGGCCCGCGCCGCGGACCCGGTCAGCCGCGCCGGCCAACCGAGCCTCGACTACGCAGGGTTGATGCAGCATGTGCTGTTGGCAGATCCAGGCCACCCCCGTGCATCATTTTTCGAGCTGGGTAGAGTCTGGAACTACGGCCCACCACCCCCCGGGGCGTTAACGGGCTCCGTCAACACCACGGTGCGGGTCCGGCGCAGCGCTGCACGATCCTCTCCGGACCGCGCGGACGCGGAGCTTGGACCGGGACGCGCACCGCTCTGAACTGGACGTACACCCGTCATGGGCCGTGGCCCAGGCCGTGTTGCACACCCTCCCGGCAGACTCGCCGAGCCACCCCGCACGGGAGACCCCACACTCATGAGACGGGTCGAGGACGACCCCACCAACCCACACTGACACCCCGTCAGCCGTCCCAGAGAAATACCATCGGTCGCCCCTAACACCGTTGACAGCCTCCCAGGAATCCGACCGTAAACACGAAACACCCCCGGACTGAAAACCGCCCCGAGGGCGCCACAACCGACCCGAATTTACGCCCCGGCCTCACTTTTTGCTTTCTGCCCGGAAACGCTCGACGTACTTGTGCACGGTGCCCGCAGCGCGGCCCGCGAAGGCTCCGATGCGCCGTTGCGTCCATCCCTGCTCGTAGCCGTAGCGGAGGCGGGCGGTGACCTGCGAGTCGGTGAGCAGCTCAGGCCTGCGCCCGGGCGCGCACTCGGCCGGGAGGCCGGGCAGATCCCAGTCTCGAATGCCCGACAGGTCTGCCCAGTCGGGAGAAGCGGGGGGCTTGGGGCGGCCGGACAGGTCTTCCCAGTCGGTGGGCTGGGGCTGGGTGGGGACGGAGGCCGGCGTGGTGCGAGCGCCGAGCTGGAGGGTGAGGCGGGCACCGGGTTCGGCATGCAGCTCCAGGCGGAGGCTGTCGGCGGCGCCGGGCGGGGTGTACTGCACGGTGACGATCACGGGGTCGGCCATGCACGGTGAACGACCAGACCCGTGTCCTGGTGCCGGGGTGTCTGGCCCCGGCCGCGCGCGGCCCCGCCGACCCGCGCGAGAAAAGGATCCGGGCGCCCGACCCCCGAGGCGTCCCCGTGCCCGCCGCTCCTTCCCGCCCTGGCTGGTGTACCGCACGAGCGCCATCCAGGACGCGGACCGGCGTATCGGGCCGACCGCGGGTCGCGGCGCCGAGGGCGACGGCGGCGGTGAGGGCGACGCCGCCACGGATTCGGCCACGCACGGTCAACGACAAGGGCTCTCTGGGGAGTTACTTCCGCTCAGCCCTCAGCCTCTCGAGCTTTGTGACGCAGGCCACATAACGGTTTGTCAATGCGCGCACATTACTTTGGCACCAAAAGCGCAGCTCACAGGCTTAGTTGACGTTGTTGGGGGGGTGTCCGCCAAGGAGTGCGCCTTATGCTTGCTCCTGGTCTTCCGCAGAGGTCCGCTCGAGCTCCACCACGAGGATGGTCGAGAGGTCCCTCGTAGTGGAGGCCCGGTCAGCCATCCGGCAATCGGGCACCTACTGGACATCGCGGAGGACCAGATGATTGGTGAGACACCCGCTTCATCGGACGACGAAGACGAGAAGGAAGCCGCCGAGCGGCGCCGGGAACGGCAGCAGAGGCTCTGGCAGATCCTGCTCGACTGGTCACCGGTGCTGGCGGTACTCGCCAAGATCGTGATTCAGCGCTGCTCCTAGCAGGGAGCGGCGTGAGCGAGGTCGCAATGATCGGGGAAACAAGAAACCCGGTCGACTGGTGCGCGACCGGGGCTCCTGCTGTATCGCGAAGAAGGGCCTCTGACCTGGGTGGCAGCCCGGTGAAGGGGCCCTTCATTACGTAGACGCTGTGTCTACACTCGCACCCCGATCGTACTCGGTTCCCTACATCCTGACCTACAGGCAGATGGCGTTGATGCCGATATGTAGGCCCGCTGACTAGGCGCGGGGGAGCGCCTCGGGGCCGTCCGGGTGGACGGGATGTAGGAGATCAGATGGCCATACAAGGTACAGACGGGGCTGCCTGACAGACTGTCCGGACCCGAAGTAGCCGCTCATGGGGGCGGTGAAGCGAACGGAGGTCCTGGGCGTGGCGAAGATCCATGTCGTGATGAACCGCAAGGGCGGTGTCGGCAAGTCGTTGATCAGCCTGAACATGGGGGCGGTCTGCGCGGATGTGCGGGGGCCGCGGCCGGACGGGCAGCCGCATGTGGCGGTGGCGTCGGCGGACCCGCAGGGGACGGCGCTGTGGCGGGCGGCGCGGCTGGCTGAGCAGCCGTTCGACATCCTCGACATCTCGGACGACGTCGAGAACATCGCGCTGCTGAAGCGGCTGCCGTACGCGCACGTCTTCGTGGACACCCCGGGCTGGGCCGAGATCGATCCGACCAGCGGCAGGGATCCGCTGGGGGAGGACAAGTACGGGCGGATCCTGCGGGCGTTGCTGGACCAGGCGGACGACGTCATCGTGCCGATGATGACCGAGGTGGACTGCTACGAGGCGACGTGGCAGACGATCGAGTGGGTGCTCAAGCCGCTCGGTGTCCCGTTCCAGGTGGTCATCAACAACTGGGCGCCGGCCGAAGGCATCGCCTACGTGGAGGGCACCCGCGGCTGGTGTGAGAAGCACGGCTATCCGGTGGCACAGACGGTGATCCGCCGGTACCGCGTGCACACCAACGCCACCAAGGTGGTCACCCAGTACAACAACAACCGGGTGGAGCTCCAGGCACGCGAAGACTTCTACCGGTTCGCGCTCGAGCACGGCCTGCGGGGCGCGGAGACGCGTCTGCCCGTCCAGGCCGGCGCGGACGCCGAGGCGGTGCAGGCGTGATGGCGGGGACCCGTACGAGCATCGCCGAGCAGCTGGCGAACGCGGCGGTGGGCACGGAGGTCGAGCCGCGTCGGCAGACGGTCCGGCCGCAGTCTTCCGCGCCGTCTCCGCGGTCTTCCGTGCCGCAGGCGGAGTCTTCGCAGGTCAACGGATCTCGTCAGGAAGACGAAAAGACTAATAGTCTTCCGGATCTCCCGGCTGTCACCCTGTTCTCGCCGCCGACGAGCACCGATCCCGCCGAGCGGCTGGCGTACTGCACGGGGGCTATCCAGGACGCGGACCGGCGTACCGAGCTGGCCACCGAGCGGATCACCCAGCAATACCTGCTGTGGGTGGGCGAGCCCTACCGGATCGTGCGCGACGAAGAGCTGTACCGGGTCGCCGGCTACTCGACGTTCGACAAGTGGGGCCGCGCGCTCAACGGGCGCAGCGGCGACTACATGAACAAGATCATCCGAGTGGCGCCGGTCGTACGAGCCCTCTCGCCCATCACCCGCCGCCAACTCAAGGAGCAGCCGCTGCGCCCGCTCGTCGCCGTCCAGCGCGAGCACGGCGACGAGGCGGTCCGCCGGTGCTGGCGCAAGGCGGAAGCCGCCGGGGACTTGACCGAGCGCGGGCTGCGCGCGGCAGCAGTCGAGTGCGGCTACGCCATCGCCCCGGAGCCCGAGCCGCTGGAGGAGGTGAAGCCCCAGCCGGAGCTGGAGCCGTCCGATGTCCTGCGGCTGAAGAAGCTTCAGCGGCTCGCCGCCAGTGACCCGCAACGGGCCCTGGCGCTGTGCCGCCAGGCGCAGAGCGACCTCGCCCGCCTGGAACAGGATCTCCTCACCCGGCCGACGCCAGGCGGAACGCCGACGGACGACTAGCGGCAGCGACCCGGGCCCTCTTGATCGCCCCCTGACCGGCCCCATCACGGGGATGGTCGGGGGGCTCTCACTCCGCACCACTTCGCCGCCGGCGTCGAGTTCCTGCCGGACAGGACTGACTCGCAGGTCGCGTCCTGGGTCGCGTCCTGGGTCGCGTCCTAAGTCGCGCCCTGGGTCCTGCCCTAGGTCGCGCCCCGGGTCGCACCGGGCGTCGCCCCGGAGCCCGGCAAAACGCCAGCTCAGCCGCGCGATTCCGAACGGTTCGGCGCGCCGACTACTTCCCTGGGGCGTTCCCCCGGGCGGTACCGGCCCGGTTCCGCCGGGTCCTGGCGCCCGACTGGGCCGGGCCGCCCCGGTCACGACACGGCCTGGACGATGCCGACCACACCCCCCACGAGGACGCCGGCGGCGGCGATGGCGACACCGACCGGCGCCCCGAGTGCCGGACGGCGGTGAACGACCACGGCCAGACCGACGACCACGGCCAGGCCGACGACGACCAGGAGCAGCGCGACGAACAGCACGAGCATCGTGACGACAGACACGAGTCCCCCAGAGGGTCAGTGCACACGGTGGTGCAGCGGATGGATGGCGGAGCGTGGACACTCCCCAGCCCTTACGTCCCGGGCAGGCCCCCGGACAGGGCGGCGCCAGAGTGCGGGGAGCGGGGGCAAGCCCCGCAAGCCCTGCCCTACGAAGGAGTTATGGGGCGCAGGCAGCCACATGTGACGGTCCGGCGCGAGGAAAATCGCGAGGCGGTCAGTCCCGGACGCGGGCAGCGCGGCCAGTCCGGAAGTTCACCGCCTCGTGCGCGCGCGACACGCGCGCGCCTTGGAGCCGCCCGGAGCAACCGGCCGGGGCGGTGAAGAAGAACTCCGACGCGTCACACAGGGTGGTTACTTACTACTTCCCGACCCGGCCGAGAGTGCCGCGACCGGCCCTCATGAGCCGTCTCACCGGCCGCTCCCCGGTCGGGAGGAAGGAAGGAGTAACCACCGCGCGCGATGATCGGGCGATGACCGACCGCCGCCCGCTGGGCACCGGACCCGACCGCGCCGACCTGTCCCGTACGCGAGACACCGAACCGGCGCCGCGCGCGCAGCTCGCCGCCGAACGCCTCGAAGCCGTCCCGGCCGCCGAGCCGAAGCCGCGCCCGACGGCCGGGCGCCGGATGCTCGGTGCCGGCCCCGCCGCGCCGGGCGGTGACGGGCACGGTGACACCGTGCGGTGACCACCGCCGCCGGGACCGGCCCGGGTCCTCACGCGTACGTGCGCGTAATCGCGCGCAGGCGGCACGCCCGACCCGCGTCACGCGCGGCACGCGTTGGGCCCCTCGATGAGCCGTCGGCGGCGCTCCGCAGCCCGCCCTCGCCGTGCCCGGCCCGGCTTCCCCGGTCGGTCCCGATCGTCCGTCCCGTCTCGTGTGCACGCGTGTGCCCGCGCACGTGTGCACGCTTTAACGCGCGCGAGGCCCGCCACGGCCTTCCACGGCCCCCTGGAGCGCCTTCCGGCACCGGGCCGGACTCCCGGCCGCCGAGCCCGCCCAACGCCTCTCGTACGGGCGGACAGGGGCGCGCGGACGCCCGCGTACCCGGACAGGCGGGCGCAGCCGGGCGGGCGCACCCCGGCGCCGGCGCGCGGGCAGCCGCGGCCGGGCGCGCGGACGTTGCGGACAGGCCCGGACTTCCCGCGCGGTGACGGTCGCCGCGGCGGCCAACCACGCGTACGCGTACGCGTAGTTCTCGCGCCCGCGAGGCCGTTCGGGCCCGGTGATGATGACGGTGATGACAACCAGGACCTGGCGCCAACTGGCAGTGTCCTGTCCGGCACCTGGCGCGGCCTGTCCGCGACGTGCCGGTGTCCTGGAGCGCGTCTTGGCGCTGATGTGCCGGCGCCAAGACGCGCTCCAGGACGCCACCAGGCATGACAAGCCAGACAAGCCAATCAGCAACCCCCCGGCCCCGGGCCCGGAAACGCCCGCCAGAGCCCCAGACCCCGGGGGGTGCGCCGCCGATTGGATTCATTGGCCCGCGCACGTCAGGATCGGTTCCGCCGCCGTCTGCTGATCGGCACCGCCCGCCAATCAGCAGACGGCCGGTTCAGCGGGCCACCGCCACGGTGACACGCCCCGGCCCAAGCACCGCAAGTCCGGTCCTGCCGCGCCCCGGACCGTGACACCGACAACCAACCGGAAGCGCTATACGGCGATCTGACGGCCGAACAGACGCCGCCCCGCCCAGAGAGACCCGGGCGGGGCGAGAGAGCCGGAGAACGACGCACAACCGGTTCCCCGACGCATTCACCCGCCCGCCGCTGCGCCCCGAACGCCGACGCCCTGCCATCAGAAGCTGGACAGCGGCGGTTTGCGCATCGTCTCGCCATCACCGAGTCCGGCAGTGAGCACCACCTGGCGCACTCCGTCCTGGACTCCCCAATCGGTACCGACTGACTCCAGGCGCAGCACCGACACGTACTCGCCGTCCAGGATCTCGGCGTGGATCACCACGGGCGTGGCGTCTTCAATCGCGGGGTCAGCCAGCATCTCTCGCAGCATGCCCACGGTCAGTGCGTGGGGCTTCGGCTTCGTCATGCCGCCTGTCTACCCGCCCTGCTGAGGCGTTGTACGCCCGATCCCAGCGCGGACACGAACCGCCCCGCCCGAAGGCACCCGGGCGGGGCGGAAATACGGGAGACGGCGTGTAGCCCGCTACTGGGCTGCGTAGCCGATCTGCTGGTCGTCCCAGAAGCCTTGCTCCGGGATCAGGCCTGCCGTCTCGGCTTCCTCAGCGGTCAGCGTGACGACCGGGATCGGCTCGTTACCCGCGTGCTGGATGGCCACCCACGGCCACGGGTGGCCGCCGCAGAACTGCTCGGGCCACGTCCGCTCCGACCGGGCCCCGCGCCACGGCACCCAGTCCACCAGCCGCAGTTCCTCGGCGCCGAGTTCGGCCGCCGGGGACAGGCCGAAGCCGTACTCCGGCCAGCGCAGCCACAGGCTGGAGCCGATCGGGCGCAGGTCGCGGCGCTTGGCGCCGGGCGCGGCATGCGGGGAGTGCGCCTCGATGAGCATCGCCGCGCCGCCGGAGACCGTGCGCAGCATCTCCAGCCCGGACATGAGCACCCGGGCGGTCTCCTCGTCGTTCGGGTTGCCGGTCAGCGTGAGCTTGTACAGCGGGCCGATCACGATCAGGTCCGGCTTCGCGCGCTCGATCCGGCGGGCGAGGTAGGCCCGGTCCGCCGGCCGCGCCAGGTCGAGGCCGCGCTCGTTCAGGAACTCCAGCGTGACCAGCCGCGGATCGATCGGCGCGCCCTCGGCTTCGGCGGCCCGGGCCATCTGCTCGATCCACGGCCGCGCCTGGTCCCGGCTGTTCTCGGCGTCGATGAGCATGCAGCGCACCGGCGCGATGCGGGCCTTCTTCCACGGGTGCAGCCCGGCCGCCGCGCGCAGCAGCATCTGCCGCAGCAGCAGCGACTTGCCGCCGCCCTCGCCACCCGTGACGATCAGCCGGTCCCAGCGGGCCAGCACCCCGGGCAGCACCCAATCCGGCTCCGCAGGCGTCTCGGCCAGGAACGTGCCCAAGTCCAGCAGCGGCGCGTCCGTCGCGGCGAGTCCCCGGTCCCGGGCCGCACGCATCTCCTCGACCGCCCGCTCGGCGATATCGGCCGCCTCCCCGGCGCCGGAGCGCGCGGCCGCCACCGCGGCAATGCCGGCGGACTCCACCCGCCGCAGCAGCGCCGCGTCCCGCACGACGTTCGCGTACTCGACCGCCGCGTAGACGGTCGGCACCGCCTGCACCAGGTGGTGCAGGTAGGCCCGGCCGCCAGCCTTCTCCAGCAGCCCGCGCCCGGTCAGCTCCGCCGTCATCGTGATCGGGTCACACGGCTCGCGCCGGGTGCGCATCGCGCACGCCACCTCGAACAGCAGCTGGTGGCGGGGCTCGCGGAAGTCGGCGGCCTCCACCACCTCCACCAGCTCCATGAACGCCGCATCCGCCGCATCTCCCGGCGTCAGCAGCGCACCCAGCACCGCCTCGGCCGCCTCCAGCTCCCGCGCCTGCCGCTCGTCCTGGTCCTCGAAGCCGCTCACATCATCGCCCCCTTCATGACCTGCGCCCGCAGCGCCGCCACCTGCTCCGGCGTCGCGCCACCCGCACCATCAGCGCCCGCAGGACCGGCCTGCCCCGGCAGCGGCACCCGCGACGCCTCCGCGTGCTTCACCAGGTCCAACCAGCCATTCGCCGGCATCTCCGCCGCCCGCGCTGCCAGCCACGCCAGCGGGTAGCCCGCCGCAAGCAGCTGCACGGCCTGGCTCCGCAGCCGCTCCCGCGAACCGTTCACCAGCGGACGACCCAGCGCCCGGACGTAGGCGTCCACGACCACATCAGCTCCCGACACCTCCGGCGCAGCCGCCTCTCTCTCTCCCCCCTGAGGCTCCGGGGCCGGTGTGACAACAGTGGCTGTCGGGACCCCGGCGGGAGAAGAGGGAGAAGAGGAAGGAAGGAGAAGGGGGGCAGATTTCGCACCCCCTGCCCCTGCGAGATCTGCCGGGGGGGGTGCGAGATCTGCCGGGGGGGGTGCGAGATCTGCCGGGGGGGGCGACGGGGGGGCGGCAGATTTCGCCGGGGGGTCTGAGCTGGGGTTTTCCTCAGGCGCCTCGTTGAAGGTCAGTTCCTCCACGAGGGACGGCCCATAGTCGGTGCGCGCACGCTTCATGCTGGCCAGCAAGTCCAGGTTGACCCGGAACAGGTTGGCGAGCTGCGCCCCGTTCTTCGGGCTGAAGCGCTCCCCGGCCTTGAGTAGCCGGCGCTTCTCCAGCTTGGCCCGCTGGTCCCGCGCGGACCTGAGGGACATGTGCGCCTCGTCCGCGATCTGCTGCATGTGCGCGATCACGTATCCCTTGGCGTCGGTGTGGTTGCAGCACGCCATCAGGAACGCGCCCTCACCCACACTCAGTCCCTCCGCCTGGAACACCAGGTTCATGTGCTGGATCACTGGGCAACCCCCGGTGTGACCAGGGTCGGAGCCTGTCCATGTGGTGCTGTGCGGGCCGTGCGTCGTACGCTCAAGGGAGCGCACCTCCTTGCAGGGAGTCGTAGTGCTTCCTCCGCCCCCGGGTCGCCTCCCGGGAGTGGAGCGTCAGGCCCCGCCCCTAAGCGGGGCCTGTTGCGTTGTGCGGCCCATCCTGCCGTCCTCCCTCTGTGGACAGAGGATCGAGCCTGTTGATCTTTTCTCTACTGGCGTTGTGCCTTTGGTGGTTTACTGGGCGACCGCATAAGCCGATGTGGATCCTCTGCTTAGCGACCCAGAGAAACGCGGAACCTGCTTGCAAGGAGTGATCCCGCTGAAACAGAGGGAGCGAAATTCCTTGCGTTTAGATTTACGCGATTTCTGTTAACTGGAAATTGGTACATGCGCTCCGGGCGCGTACACGTCTTCCCAGTAACCCAGGGCGTGTTCATCGTCATGGAAGACGACCGTGGTCACTAGGACGGCAACTGCGGTATGCGGAGGAGCGTCAATCTCCAGTGCATCCAACTCGTCTTGTGACGCCTGCCGAGCGTGCGCGGTGCGCTGTCCCTTTACTACCTCGCGGCCGGTCCGCTCGGTGTACAGAGCGTCGAACTGCCGGGTCATTCGGGCGTCGTCCGCCAGCTCGGGCACCTCGCTCACCGTGTGCGGCGGGTAGACGGAGACCCCGACCGAGGTAGGCCGGCCGTCCTGGCGGAAGACGCGGATGCGGATGACGGCCTCGTCTCCGGGCTCCAGGTCCAGCGCCCTGCACACGTCCGCGTCGTGGACCGACCTGCGCATCACCTTGTGCCCCGAGGAAGTTTCCCCGGGTGCGTATCGGAGCCCGTTCCTGGCCATGCGGTCGAGACGGTCCGCTCCCGTGATCACGAGCGGAGACTTGGCCACCACAGTCCCGAGCGAGCCCCGCGACGTCACCAGGCCCTCGCCCTTGAGCACGCCCAACGCGCGGCTGACGGTCTTCGCCGCCACGTCGAACTGATCTCGGATCTCCGCCACAGAGGGAAGCGCGTCGCCTGGAGCGAGCTCCCCGCTCTTGATCAGCGCTCGGAAGTGATTCGCCACGTCGGCGTACCCCTTCCCTGGCGACTTGTATGCCATGACTCCTCCAGGTTTGCCGGGTCGGTCCTGCCCCACGAAGGTACATCAATCTTCGCTCAAGGTACAACGCTTGACCCATGGCGGTGCTACATGTACCTTCATGGCGTCGGGAAGGTACACGAAGTACCTAGCGGCAGTCGATTCGTACCTTGCTTCGGCCTGTCGCTTACGACGCGCTGACCTGCATAAACGCAGGTGCCCGGCCGGTGTTGGAGCACCGGCCGGGCTGGTGGCCCTCGGCGTTGATGCACGTCAGGGGCCTTTGGGCGGTGGTCAAGGCGTTGGAGCGCCTCGACCGCTGTCGGACCGATCCACGGACTAGGTGTGAGGGCCGACGTATGTCGATTGTCGCTGAGCGGCCGGTGATCCCGCAGGTAGCGGGACGCGCGGATGTGGGGGAGCGGGCTGACGTAGCGGTCAGCGCTGGGCTGGCGGAGGAGATCGAGCGCCAGGAGCAGGAGGACGACGCCCGGGGTTTCGAGCCGGAGCCGGAGCCGCAGGAGCGGGTTCGGGTTCGGGATCGTTCGGGGGAGCGGTCGCGGGCGGAGCGGGACCGGGTGCGGCCGGCGGTGACGGCGGGGGTGCCGGAGAACGCGTTGCTGACGTCGTCGTACACCGAGCCGGTGCGGGTTTCCCTGCGGGCGGTGGCCGATGAGCCGCTGTCGGCGCAGGACGCGGTGCTGGTCGGGGAGTTGTTCGCGCTGCACGCGAAGCGGCTGGTGCGCTACGTGTGGCTGCGGCTGGACCGGTTCGGTGACGGGCCTCTGGCGGAGGACCTGGCGCAGGAGGTCTGGCTGGGCGTGTCGCGGCCGGGCGGTCTGGAGCTGCTGCGCGAGGTGGAGCCGCAGGACGCGTTCGGGATCCTCGCGGGTCGGGCGAAGTGGATGATCGCCCGTCACTTCCGGCTGAGGAGCAACCGCGACGAGCGCCTGGTCCGGGTCGCGGACGGGGACGACTCGGCGGATGCGGCGCTGGAGCGGACGGCGCACCGGGCGCCCGCGGCGGTGCCGGCGGAGCCCGTGGCGGGGGAGCTGCCCGCGCATTGGCAGGAGGCGCTGGAACTGCTGGAGCCGAAGCTCCGGGAGATCGTGCACCTGCGGTTCGAGCTGGCCATGTCCTACCGGGCCATCGGCGCCCGGCTGGAGCTGTCGCAGTGCGCGGTCACCAAGCGGCTGAAGCGGGCGATCGCGCAGTTACGGCCGGTCGCGTCGGGCGGCGAGGTGGCCGTGCCGGTGAAGAGCGATCCCTTCCCGGACGGGTGGGAGACGGTCGTGGACGTGCTGCCGGAGGTCTGGCGGGCGATCGTGCGGCTGCGGGCCGAAGGGCTGACGAACTCGCAAATCGCGGCCCGGGTCGGCCGGAGCCCAGTCACGGTCTCGAACGTGACCGCGCAGTCGGTGCGCCGCCTGGTGGAGGCGCTGCGCGCCGCCGGGCGGGACGCCGAGCTGCCGAAGCGGCCCGCCGTGTCGGAGCCGCCGGAGGGCTGGGAGGCGGTGGCGGACCGGCTGCCGGAGCTGCACCGGGCCGTGGTGGCGCTGCGCGCGCAGGGCGTGCCGACGGCCGAGGTCGCCGCCCGGCTCGGACTCAAGAGCGACTCCTACATCCGCGCCCTGTGGCGTGAGGGCTGCGCCCGGCTGCACGCGGCGGTGCAGGCATGAGCGCGCAGGTAGGTGCGGTGGCCGTCCGGCAGGTAGTGCGGCAGTCAGGACAGACAGCGCAGGCGCCGGAGAAGCAGCTGAGCTTGAAGGCGCAGCGCAGGCTGCGGGGTGAGGCGATCCGGGGGAACGGGCCGGGTGGCCGGCGGTTGGGCCGGGGCGAGGACGTCCGGCTGGAGCCGAGGGCGTCGGTGCGACTGGGCGAGCTGTACGCGGAGTACGGCGAGGGCCTGGTGCACTACGCGCGGCGCAAGCTGATGAACCGCGGAACCCCGGCCGGGGTGGTGGTGCACCTCGCGGAGGAGATCGCGCAGGACGCGTGGGTGGAGATCGCGCGGACGGGTGCGAAGGACTTGCTGGCGCCGGACGCGGGGAGCCGGTACTCGGCTGACGAGACGCGGTGGATGCTGTGGCGGCGGGTGAAGGACCGGATCCTGGCGCACTACAAGCGGTCCGCCTCGTACGAGACGGCCGTCGATTGGGACGACAAGCAGACGTGCGCCGTGCTGTGTCCGCTGCTGGAGGAGACGCTGTCCGAGCGCTGCCAGCTCGGAGCGCTTACGGGCCCGATGGCGCAGATGGTGGCGGCGCTGCCGGAGGCGGAGCGCGAGGCGCTGCTGACCCTGGCCTACGCGGTGCCGGTGGACAGGGCGCGTGAGCTGCTGGTGGAGACGGGGGCGGTCGGCAAGCTGGAGAAGCTGGTGGCCCGGGCGGTGCTGCTGCTGCTGATCGACAACCCCGAGTTGTCGGGCCCGCGCACGCCGATGCATGAACTTGAGGACTGGGAGCGCGCGGCGCTGCACCGCGTGAGCTGGGCGCAGCGGCAGCTGCTGCTGCGCCTGGACGACTTCCCGCGCCAGGCTCTGCTGCTGCACTTGGTCGACGGGTTGACCGGCCCTCAGATCTCCGAGCGCCTGGGCGTCCCGCGCGGACGCGTGCTCTCGGTGGTCTCCGGCTGCGCCGTGCTGGTGGCGGGGGTGGAGTCGTGAGCAACAACCCCGACCGCAAGCCGTGCTCGAAGCGTCGGCGTCTGTTGAAGGCGCGCCTCGCGGCCCGGGACGGCGCGCAGTGCTTCTACTGCGCCACGCCGTTCGGGCCCGGACTTGAGGGCGCCACGGTCGATCACCTGATCCCGCGATCCCTGGTCCACACATGGGCGCAGGCCGCCCTGGTGCTCGCCTGCCAGCCCTGCAACGAGGCCAAGTCCGACCAGCTTCCGCAGGCGCTGCTGCGCCCGGCGCCCGGCCAGTTCCGCCCCGGCCTGGTCCCCACCCGCGCGGTGTGACGGCTGCCTGTCCGCCCCCGCCCGCCACCACCAGGCGGCCGGGGCCGGGCGGGGAGCCGGGCACACGGCCCGGCCCAGGAAGGACGTCCCCGTGTTCGCGAAGAAGAAGCCCGGCGTCGAGTACCCGCCCTACGTCACCGTGCCGCGCAAGGCCGGTGAGCCCCGCGCGGTGGGCCAGCCGCCGCGCACCACGCGCTCGAAGCCCGCGCCGGCGGACCAGCCGGTGAAGCGGATCGGGTTCCGCGCCTCGAAGAAGAAGTAACCCGCCGTGACCGTGGTCGGGGTGCGGGCGACGCGCACAGTGCGCAACGCCCGCACCCCGCCCGGCCCTTAGAAGGGAGCGGGTGCGCGCCGCGCACACCTCCCGCGCACAGTCCGACGCGTACCGGTTTGTCCGGCGCGATCAGTTTCCGCGCACCGTGCGCGCACACTACGGAGAGTCAGGAAGACATGGGCAGGAAGAAGTTGGAGGAGTCCGGGCCGCCCGGCTCGGCGGCGCGGCTGCGGGCGGGACTGGCGGTGGCGGACCGGTTCATCTCGTTCGTCACGTGGGGCGTGGCGGCGGGGATGATCGTGTGGTCGATGCTGAACGCGACCCCGTACGTGGCCGATCACCTTGACCCGGACTGGCGGGACACCGCGTTCGTGCTGCCCCTGGTGGTGGACTTGGCGTTCCTCGGGTCGCTGCGCGCGGACGAGATCGCCTCCCGCCACAACGTGGGCGGCGGAGCGTGGGCGGCGGCGCTGCGCCTGTTCACCGGAGCGTCGAGCCTGTTCCTGAACATCGGGAGCGCGGCCGAGAAGAACGACTGGACGGGCGTGTTCCAGCACCTGATCACGCCGGGCATCCTCGTGCTGCTCGCGGAGGCCGGCCCCGTCTACCGGCGCCGCCTCGCCCGGCGCCTGGACGACATCGAGGCGGAGGAAGCCGCCGCGGCCGACGCCGAGCGCGCCCGCCAGGAGCAGGAGGAGGAGCGCCGGCGCCGCCAGGCACAGGAGGACGCCGACCGCGAGGCCGAGCGGCAGCGCCAGGAAGAGGAGCAGCGGCGCAAGCAGGCATGGGACGACGAGCTGAAGCGGGCGGAGTTGGAGGAGAAGCGCGAGGCCGCCCGCGCGTCCCGCGAGATCCAGGCCCGGCGCCTCGACCTGGAGGAGAAGCGCCTCACCCTGCACCGGCCCGCACCCGCCACGCCGCACCCGGCTCCCGCGTCAGGTGCCAGCCCCGCCCCGCAGCACCCGGTCGCGCCCGCGCCGGCCGCACCGGTACGTGTACCTGCCGCGCCTGTCGCGTCCGCGCCTCGCACGGGGGTCCCGGCCCCGCAGCCCCGCACTGAAGCCGCGAACGGCCACCCTGTCGCGCCCAAGGCCGACCTGGACGCGACAGCAGCCGACAAGGCCGCACAGGCCGTTCAGGCGCTCCACGCCACCCCGCAGGCCCCGGCCGCGCCCCGCAAGGACGCCACGCTGTCCGTGGCCGCCGCGCAGGCCACCGCCCCCGGCCGCGTCACCGCCCGCATCGAGGACCAGGAGGACAAGCCCGCCCCGGCGGCGACCGCCGATTCCCAAATTTGGGAACGGCCCGCCCCGCAGCCCGCGGCGCCCTCCGGGCCCGTCAAGGACTGGGATCTGCCCGGCCTCCCTGCCGACTGCGCCCCCGGCCGTGCGCCCGAGCTGCTCACCGATGCCCAGGTGACCGCCCGCATTGACTACGGGCTGACCCAGGGGTGGACCCAGCGCCGCGTTGGCGAATTCGCCGGACGCAGCGCCACCGTTGTTAATCGTCGGAAGAAGGAGCGGGAGCGGGCTGCGTAATTCGCGGAGCCGTGAAACACCCCCGGGACGGTTATCCGTCCGGGGGTGTTTCGTGTTTACGGTCGGATTCCTGGGAGGCTGTCAACGGTGTTAGGGGCGACCGATGGTATTTCTCTGGGACGGCTGACGGGGTGTCAGTGTGGGTTGGTGGGGTCGTCCTCGACCCGTCTCATGAGTGTGGGGTCTCCCGTGCGGGGTGGCTCGGCGAGTCTGCCGGGAGGGTGTGCAACACGGCCTGGGCCACGGCCCATGACGGGTGTACGTCCAGTTCAGAGCGGTGCGCGTCCCGGTCCAAGCTCCGCGTCCGCGCGGTCCGGAGAGGATCGTGCAGCGCTGCGCCGGACCCGCACCGTGGTGTTGACGGAGCCCGTTAACGCCCCGGGGGGTGGTGGGCCGTAGTTCCAGACTCTACCCAGCTCGAAAAATGATGCACGGGGGTGGCCTGGATCTGCCAACAGCACATGCTGCATCAACCCTGCGTAGTCGAGGCTCGGTTGGCCGGCGCGGCTGACCGGGTCCGCGGCGCGGGCCTCGCGCGGGGTGTGGCACGACGCAGGGACGGTGGGGCGGCCAACTCGCCCCGGGAGAGGGGCTGTGTGTCCGTCTGGTGGCCTGTCAGCCGGGCCCGGCGCCCGGAGTCCAACGGAGGGGTCCCGGGCGCCTAAGGGGCCGCCCAACGCCTAGGCGCCCACACGCCCACACGCCCACACGCCCACACGCCCAGACGCGCCCCCACGCGCGAGAGACCCACCCCGCCCCTGCTGCCAGCCTGCTGCGCGGAGCGCAGCATTCGCACGGGGAGCGCAGCGGACCGTGCCGCCCCGGGACGCAGGCCCGGGGCCCGCCCTCGGAGCGCAGCGCAGAGGGCCCGGCCGCCGCAGCGGCCGAACGCCCGCCCGCAGGGCGGGCGGTAACACTCCGTCATCAGCCCGTGCGAA